>NZ_JBICMC010000002.1:0-147080 GCF_043106005.1 Pseudomonas sp. GLN_2
AACCCACAACGCAGTGCAGGCCAGGTATCAAGGTACCTCGACCAGGCCTGGGCTGAAGGGTTGATGCAGGCCCGTAACAGTGACTTCTACAAAGTGCGTGTCTCCGGGCTGGTGTGCCTGCTGGAGGGAATGCTGATGGCCTTCAAAGCGCGCGAACTGCCTGACAGTGATGCGCGGGTGAAGACCGAACTCCTGGCGGCCGCGATGACCACGGCTGCGGCGGGCTTTGAAATTGGAGCGAGTTATGTGGACCAGATAGCAACCCGATACGGCGCTAACAGCGTGACCGGGAAAGGGGCGGCCGTAACATTGGGGAGGTTGAAGCTGTGGGGCGCTAGCCTGGCGGGGATTGGGGGCGGAATGCTGGCATGGTGGGATTTTACTGATTGGCTTCAACATCTCCGAAGCGATCCAACCACAAAGCAGGGCAAGAAAAAATCGAGAATTTTGGCTACTGCTTACGCGCTCCGAGGAGTAGCTACCATAACGTTATCATTGGGTGAACTTGGAACCGCCATCGCCATCGCCAAGCCTTTATTCGATCACCTTGCAAACTCCAGCGCTAACAAAATAGTAAGACTTCTTAGTCAATCAATGTCAAGACTCGCAAAAAGACTGGGTACGCAGGCAGCGAGGCTACTGCTCGCTCGTTTAGTTCTCGGCGCGTTCTGGATAGGGCTCGTTTTGACGCTGATCATTTACATCTTTGAAGATGACGCTTTGGAAAAGTGGTGCAAGCGCAGCAGCTTCCGCGTGGGGGAAAACTCGGAGCCTTACGATGAGCAAGAAGAATTGATGGCGCTACATGCCGCATTCAGCGAGGTTCTGTAATGTATTTGATTGAATGGGGATTCTGGCAAATGGCCACCGAGTCAGAGACCGAACGAAAAGCGTACGAAGCAGAGTTAACACCTGCTGAGAAGCGCGTCACCCAGGAATTTTACGAAGGGGATTTGGAAGAGGACATACACTTCCAAACTGTTAGCGAAAAACCCCACACACGCGGACCGATATTCGCTTTCAACGAAACATTTATTGAAATGCGATGTGGTGGCTCAGAGGAAAAGCGCGGACTCATAACAATTGCAACACTAGGTGGAATTATGCCCATTATAGGTGTTACGACAATTTCCACATTATATTTTCTCTGGGAGGACATAACAGACCGTGAGGCTCGATCACTTCTGATGGTGGCACTGACATTCATGATGGCACTCGTATCAGGTGCTACGATATTTTTTTACACAAAGTATGGATTACACTTGACCCGATTGGAGATGCTGACCAGTCGGCATCTGCTCATTCGCTTCAACCGAGTAACCCAACAAGTTCACCTACATCGACCGAAATACTGCGGCGGCATCGTCACTTTCCCGTGGAATGCAACCGGGAGCACTGGCTTATATCCAGAAGATGACTCACTCAGCATGGGCGTGCGACTAGGCCTGGTCTGGCACCCCAGCCGCACCGGCCTGCCCCACATGGAAATGGCCCTGCTGGGCAAACAAGGCCAAGGCGGCAGCGAACTGCGTGATGAGTGGGAATTCATCCGCCGTTACATGGAAGAAGGCCCACACGCCGTCCCCCGCCCCCGCCTGAGCACCCAGCTACCCTCCCCCATCCAGGCATTCAGCGCCCAGTTCGAAGGCCTTGGGCGTTTCTTCCGCAAAAGCAGCTGGCTGTTCACAGTTGCGCTGCTGTTTGTCTGGCCCGCGTTCGTCATCATCGGCACCGGCCACTGGCTCAGCCTGCTGCTGTGCTGGCGACCGCGCTGGCCGAAGGTCATCCGCGAGGCCGGCCTGCCTGGCAAGCCCATTCCCCCCGTCACAACCCTGAACGACTACCCACCCGCAATCCAGGCACGCCTGCTCGCCAACGCCGACCGCTGGCAGCTCAAGCCCGGCAAGCGCCCGGCGAAAAAGCCACGCAAACCGCGCAGATCCAAAGCGCAAGAGAAACCGGCTGCGCCCAACGAAGATTGTGTCTGAATTCAGAATTCGAACGTGTACCCCACGATCACCCGGTTCTCATCCGCTGCATCGGCAAAATTCGAGCGCATGCTCGCATTGCGCCAACGCAGCGACACATTCCTGAGCGCCCCCGACTGCACCACATAGGTAATATCCGTAGTCCGCTCCCATTCCCGCCCCTCTCCGTCGGCAGCCGCCAATGTCCTGCCCTTGGCGCTGGCAATGCGCTGCAGGTCCACCTGATTGCCCTTAACATAACGCACGTTGAACGTCAGCCCGGGGATGCCTACAGCAGCAAAATTGAAGTCGTAGCGCAGCATCCACGCCCGTTCGTTGGCCAGGGCAAATGTGCTGACCTGCTGTTCGCTGAACAGGTAGGTATCGGTGCCCCCCACGTAGGCATATGCCGTATCCCCGCGCACTTTCTGATAGCCGCCACTGAACGTGTGGCCCTGAACGCTGTACCCGAAGTTGGTACTGAGGGTCTGATTGTCGACTCCGCCCAGCAACGCCCGGCCCTGCTTCCTTGCATTGAACCAGCGCCACTCGGTGAACACATCCCCCGGCCCGAGGCGGGTCTTGAACTTGAAACCGGCAAAATCACGCCGGAACAGGTCTTCGAGCACACTGGTGTGAAGGCTGAGGGTCAGGTTGTTCAACGGCTGGTAATCGACACCGGCGTAGCGCAGGCGATCACTGGTGGCCGTCGCCGAATAGGCCCCTTGCTGCGCCATGGCGGTCAGGTCCTCATAGTCGGTGGAGTCACGCAATTTGGTGGCATTCACCTGCAGCAGGGTGAACGTAAACCGGTCCAAGTCTTTGCTCACCAGTTGCACACCGTTGAACCACTGGGGGAACAAGCGGCTGCTGTTGGACGCCAGCAATGGCAGTTGCGGGCTCAGGCCCCCCGCTTTCAATTCGCTCTGTGCCAGCCTGGCCTTGAAGGTAGCCACGGCCTTGGCGTAGTCATCCGCGGCGCGTTTGTCGCTGCCTCGCGGCAACAGGCCGGAACCGCTACGGTCAGGCGATGAGTCCAGCTTGAGCCCCAGCATGCCGGCTGCGTCCAGGCCAAAGCCAACCACGCCGTCGGTATAGCCAGACTGCAAGCGCAGCATGAAGCCTTGGGCCCATTCACTGCGCCGCGATTGCGTGGCGCTGTCACCGTGAAAGTCGCGGTCGAAATAGAAATTGCGCAGTTCCAGGCTGCCACTGCCGTCATGGATAAAGGCAGCCTGGGCGGTTTGACAGGCGCAGTAAAGCGCCGAGAGCACCAGCGATGCTCGCCGAAAGATCACGATCATTGGTATGCCTTGTGCTTATTCTTGTTGTTGTTCGAAGACTCAGCGCCAATCAGCTTTTGGGGTTGCGCACGCAACGCATCACCACCAGGCATGCGACCAGGATCAGCGGCGCGATTGACAGCATGCCCATGTAGGTGCTGTCGGTAAGGTCATTGATCTTGCCCACCATCACTGGTGCAACGATGCCGCTCAGCTGTCCCACCGAGTTGATCGCGGCGGTGCCGGTGGCAATGGCCAGCCCCGAGAACGTCGACTGTGGAATGGTCCAGAAGATCGGGATAGCGATAAAGGTGCCCGCAGTGGCCAGCACCAGCGCGGTCATCATCGCGAAGGGAGAGCCGGAGAACAGGCACGCCAGCAGGTAACCGGCGGCGGCCGCCAGCAGGCAGTACACCAGATAGCGCTTGCGCTCGCCGGTGCGGTCGGAGTGGCGAGTCAGCAACACCATGCCGATGCACGCTACCGCATAAGGCAATGCCGACAGTACGCCAACCCACAGCATGTCTTGCACCCCCGAGGACTTGATCAGGTGCGGCATCCAGAAATTCAGCCCGTAGGACGCGGTTTTGACCACGTAGTAGATGAACGCCATGATCGCCACTTCACGGGTCAGCAACACCCGCCAGATCGAGCCGAGTATCGGTTTTGCAGCGCGTTTGTCCTGGGCAAGGTTCTCCGCCAGCAGGTCCTTCTCCTCGCGGCTCAACCATTTCGCCGCCTCGATATCGCGGTCCAGCTTCCACAGCACCAGCAGGCCCAGCAGCACACACGGCAGCCCGGACATCAGGAACAACCAGTGCCAGCCAGCGAGGCCCAACACGCCGTCCATTGTCCCCAGCAAAAAGCCCGCAGCCGGGCCACCCACCGCTCCAGCCAGCGGCACCGCCAGGAACCACAGGCCATTCATCTTCGCCAGGTGCTTGCGCGGAAACCAGCATGCCAGGTAGAACAGGATCGCCGGGCCGAAGCCGGCCTCCATGACGCCGATCAGAAAGCGCAGGAAGTACAGCGTGTACTGGGTATAGGCAAATACCAGCGCAGCCGTCGCCAGGCCCCAGGACACCATGATCCGGCAGATCCAGGCCGGAGCCCCGTAGCGTTTCAGGCCGAGACTGCTGGGCACTTCGAACAGCACATAGCCGACGAAGAACATGCTCGCGGCCAGGCCGTAGGCAGCATCGCTGAGGCCCAGTTCCTGCTGCATTTGTGTCTTCGCAAAACTGATGTTGATGCGGTCGAAGTAGGAGAACAGGAAGCAGATGATAGCCAGCGGCATGATGCGCCAAGCCACACGGCGGTATAGCAGCAGCTCATTGATGTGACTGTCGTTGCGCTCACGCGCCAGTTCGCCGGTCAAAGCAACCATGGTGAATCTCCATTCTTGTAATTATTGGAGAGCAGCGACGCCTCGAAGGGCGCCACCAGCAGGTTTTTTTAGCGAATACGGATCAGCTTTTCCTTGAAGCTCTGGCCTTTTGCGACGTACTCGGTCGCATTGCGCTGCATACCGGCGATAGCTTCGGCAGTGAGCTCACGCACTACCTTGGCAGGTGCGCCCAGGATCAACGAGTTGTCGGGAAACACCTTGCCTTCGGTGACGATGGCGCCGGCACCCACCAGGCAGTTGTTGCCGATGACCGCGCCATTGAGCACCACCGCCTGAATGCCGATCAGCGCGCCATCGCCGATGGTGCAGCCGTGCAGCATGGCCTGGTGGCCGATGGTGACACCTTGCCCCACTGTCAACGCAAAGCCGGGGTCGGCATGCAAGACAGCACCCTCCTGCACGTTGCTGTGCTGGCCGATATGGATCGCTTCGTTGTCGCCCCGTAGCACGGCCTGCGGCCATACACTGACGCCTTGTTCCAGGGTAACGTCGCCGATGACGCTGGCATCCTCGGCGATGAACGTTTCCGGGTGCAGGTTGGGTGCAAGGTTGTCATATTGGTAGATCGCCATCTGAAGGCCTCCTCAAGCCGCGTCGTCTGTTTTCAGCACGCCCGCCGCACACAGCTGGGCAATGTGCGCGTCGCTGTAACCCAGTTCACGCATCACTTGGCGGGTGTGCTCACCAATCCTCGCGATCGCCCGCCGTGGCTGCAGGCGCTGGCCGTCCAGTGACAGCGGCAATAACGGCATCGGTGTGTGGCTGCCGTCTTCCAGTTGCAGCTCGGCCATGCCACCGCTCTGTAGCAGGTGGGGGTCCTCGAACAGCTCTTCAGGGCGGCGGATCGGCGCGAAAGGAATGCCGTTGGCTTCCAGCTGCACCGCCAACTGCCCGGCGTCCAGCGGCGCAAACACCTCGGCCAGGTGCGCCAGCAGCCGTGGCCGCTGCAACACGCGGTCGTTATTGCTACCAAGGGTCGGGTCATCAAGCAAAGCGGTTTGCCCCAGTACCCGGCATAACGCGTGCCACTGGCCTTCCCCTGTGGCGGCGACAAACATCTGCTCGCCACCGGCAAAAGTGAACACGTCATAGATGGCCCAGGCACTGATGCGGTTCGGCATCGGCGCTGCGGCTTCACCGGTGACCACGTACTGCTGCATATGCTGGGCAGCCAGCAGCACGCAATTCTCGTACAGGGCACTTTGCACCTCCCGGCCCCTGCCGGTGCTGTGGCGCTCGTTGAGTGCGGCCAGCACGCCAATGGCGCCGAACATGCCACCCATGATGTCGTTCACCGAGCTGCCTGCGCGCAGCGGGCGCCCCACCGGCCCTGTCATGTAGGCCAGACCGGCCATCATCTGTACCACTTCATCCAGCGCCAGGCGGTTATCGTATGGCCCGCTGAGGAACCCCTTGTGCGAGGCATAGATCAGCCCTGGATTGCGCTGGCACAGTGCGTCGTAGCCCAGCCCCAGCTTTTGCATACGCCCGGGCTTGAAGTTCTCGATGAAGACGTCGGCGGTGTCGATCAGTTGCAGCACCGCCTCACGGCCCTCGGGCGTTTCAACATCGACAGCGATGCATTGTTTGTTGCGGTTGAAGGTGCGGAAAAAACCCGCCCCTGCGCCCAGCAACCGGCGCGTGCCGTCGCCGCGTATCGGCTCGATCTTGATGACTTCGGCGCCAAGGTCGCCGAGGATCATGCCGCACGTCGGGCCCATGACCATATGCGAAATCTCTACGACACGGATGCCGTCCAAGGGAAGTCTGGACATCGTGGTGCTCCTCTTACGGGCAGTTCAGGCGTGGCGGTGTGTGTTGGCGAAGTTGAGCGGCAATCCGGCCCGGGCGATGAAGCCGTAAAGTGGCTCGCCCGGTAGCGCTTCGCTTAGTACCTGCCGGGTTTCGATCAGTGCAGGTAAGTCGATGCCGGTGTCGTAGCCCATGCTTTGCAGCATGAACACCAGGTCTTCGGTCACGGTATTACCAGACGCGCCAGGGGCGAACGGGCACCCTCCCAGGCCCGCCAGGGAGGCATCCAGTTCTCCAATGCCCTGCTGCACCGCCACCAGGCTGTTGGCCAAGGCCAGGCCCCGGGTGTCATGGAAGTGCGCGGCCTTGAGACGGTCGCCTGCAATCTCCCGTACGGCCTGAAGCACCGTTGCCACCTGGCCCGGATTGGCATAGCCAGTGGTGTCTCCCAGGGAGACCAGGTCGCAACCGGCTTCGATCACCTGGCGGGTCAACGCACACAGGTCAACCAGCGGCACCTCGCCCTGTCGGGTGCAGCCAAAGGCCACCGACATGCCGGCCACGACTTGCACCCCATGCAGGCCCATTTCAGTACGCAGCTGGCACATGCGTCCCAGTTCCTCGACCATCTCCACTGGCGTGCGGCGCACGTTGGCCAGGCTGTGCGCCGTGCTCACCGATACCGGGGCGACGATGCGGTGTGCACCCGATTCAAGTGCGTCCCTTGCGCCACGAAGGTTCGGAGCCAGCACGGTTACTTGCAGGTCCGGGTACGTGAGGGCGTGGGCCACCACTTCGCGGGCATCGGCCATCTGCGGTAGCAAGCGTGCCGGCACGAACGACGCGACTTCCATATGACGCACGCCGGCGCCGTAAGCGGCATCGATCCAACGGCGTTTGGCTGCTGTCGGCATGATCACTTGCAGGCTCTGCAAGCCATCGCGCAGGCCGACTTCATTGATTGTTATTGTTGTCATCACGGTCTCTCTGTCTGAAGCGTTGCGCCAGACTAAGAGCTGGATGACGGGCAGAAAAGACGTGTTTCGCGGGCTGATCCATCGTCAGCCACGATGGATCAGCCCGCGACCTGCCAGGCCGGTGCACGCAGCAACAGGTGGTCAAGCAGGCGCCGAGCCGACAGTGACAGCGTGTGCCGATCGCGCATGCAGATGACGAATTCGCCAAGCGCCCAGTCGTCAGTCAGCGCAATGACCCGCAGGTCGAACAACGCCGCATAGCGGGACACGGCCTCTTGCGGAAACACCGCCAGGCCAAGGCCGAACTGCACCAGACGGTATGCCGCATCGAACGACGACACGTACGAACGAAAATGCAGCGCCTTGCCTGACTGTTCGGCGCTTTTACGCATGAAAGCGTTCAATGTGGCAAAGGCCGAGAGCCCCAGGTGGTCGTAACCCAGGGTTTCCTCGAAGGCAATCTGGCTGCGGTCGGCCAACGGGTGGTCAGCAGCAACGACCACGGCCAGGTGATCTTGCCGATACGGTACGAAATCCAGGTCACCCACCGCCATGGATTTGCGGCAGATGCCGAGGTCTGCAGTGCCCTCGGCCACACCACGAACAACATCGGCGCTGAAGCGCTCTTCGATATCGGCCTGGATGAGTGGGTATTCCAGCATGAACGCTGACAGTTCTTCAGGCAGAAACTCCATGATCGACGATACATTGGCCAACACCCGCACATGACCACGCGCGCCGTGGGCGTATTCGCTCAGCTCGCTGTCCAGGCGTTCCATGGCGCGGGTCATTTCCCTGGCATGGCGCAGCAGTGCAAGCCCCGCCGGGGTGGGCTCCACGCCGCGCTTGCTACGTTTGAGCAAGGCGGTGCCAAAGCGCGCCTCGATGTCTGAAATACGTTTGCTGACGGCGGACGGCGCCATGAACGCGCGCTCGCCAGCGCGGGCGATGGTGCCTTCTTCGCAGACGACGATGAACAGGTTCAGGGAAAGGTGGTCGAGGGGTTGCATCGCTTGGCTCGGCTCGGGGAAAGGGACCGCGGTAGCACTGTAGCAAAAACCGCATTGGCTTCTAAAACTGGGTTTGAATTACCGGCCCCCAATCCCCAACCTTGGGGGAACGCTGCCCACCGCCAGCCGCTTGCAAAATCCCTCGCGGATAGGCTCGCCCCTTGCCCCCCAAGGCCTGCAGCGCAACTTTAAGATATTGGCACAGCTCTTGCCGATCTCCTCCCAGACGCCCCAAGTCCATGGGCCCGTTTGCAGGAGGAATTGACTCATGCACCGACCGATACCCCACCCGCTGGCAGTGGCGATTTTCGCCGGCATGCTCCAGCTTCCCGCGCAGGCCGCCTTGAACGCTGTCGATCCAGGCGCTTACGTCCCTGCCAATGGCGGCTTCCCCGCCTGGTACCAGGACAGCCACGGTCGTACCCTCGACCTGTGCCTGACCAAGGCCGTCAGCTCCCGGGTCGCCGGCGCACCTGGTGCACCCTCATACATGTGCACGCTGCTGCCCACGCCTGGTGTGTTCGACGATACCCAACCCATCGTCTTCCCCACCAACTTCCCTGACGAAGCGTTCTGGTTCACTGCCGACGCTGCAATCGTCGACGCCGCCCGTGGCATCGACCTCAGCTATGGCACGGCGATCGAAGCGGCATTCGCTGCCGAAGAACCTGTCGAGGGTGACCAGGTCAGCTTCGCCCGGGTCCGTATCCGGGTCGATGTACCCACCGCGGGCACCTACGTGGTCACCCACCCCTATGGCGTTGAAGTGTTCGATGTGCCCGTTGCAGGGCGCCGGGCGATCAACATGACCCGTGACATCGGCATAGCGGGGGCAGGCGACTTCAGCGGCGCACTCAAGGGTGATGTCGGGCCGTTCCTGCGCAGTGTCAACGGCCCCTACACCGAAGGCAACGAGCGCTTCATCGGCGACCCGAACCTGGAAGAACGGGTCACCGGCAGCCCATTCAACACCAACTACGTACGCATTGAAGGCCCTGGTGGCATCGACCTGCGCACCGAGCTGTTCGCTGTCTCGGGCAAGCTTTCCGAAGTGGCCCTGCCAACCCCGCTGATGCCACAACGCAGCACGTACTCACGCCATACCGAAAACGGCGACCTGATCGCCCAACAAGACATCTTCGTGTTGGCCCCGCCGCCACCGGCAAGCGTCACCCTGACCAGCCAGACACCCAACCTGAGCCTCACCGAGGCCAACGGCACCGGCGCCTGGTACGCCCAGTCAGTCCTCAACCCGGCGGCCGGAACCCTCGTGACACTGTCCGCTGACAACAGCGTGGCAATCCCGACCAGCAGCCTGACCACCAGCAACGTCCCCCTGACCGACCTGGTCACCATCACACAGGCCCAGTACCGCTTGTCTACCGGCGAGCTGACTCTGGTGGCCAACACCAGTGACGAGACCACACCACCCGTCCTTACCGCGCATACCGGCAACGGCACGTTGATCGGCAACCTTGGCGGTACCGGCGCCGTCAAGACATTGAGCATGACCCTCTCGCCCATTCCGCCGGCCAAGGT
This sequence comes from Pseudomonas sp. GLN_2, assembly GCF_043106005.1. Lineage (NCBI taxonomy): Bacteria > Pseudomonadati > Pseudomonadota > Gammaproteobacteria > Pseudomonadales > Pseudomonadaceae > Pseudomonas > Pseudomonas sp. GLN_2. Next base: position 9,937 of record NZ_JBICMC010000002.1, read on the forward strand.
GCAGGTCACCAGCGCCAACGGTGGTAGCGACACCGAAGACGTGGTGCTGGTGCCATGAACAGACAAAGGCTCAGCCTTCAAGGAGGCAGCATGAACACTTGGTCGCGCCGTGCGCTGTTGGCCGCCGGTTTCTCTCTTACCGTTACCAGCGCCGCGTTTGCCGCGCTGTCTGATGTCGACCCGGGGCCCTACACCTTCGCCACTGGTGGCTATCCGATGTGGTACAAGGACAGCCTCGACCAATCCCTGGAGCTGTGCCAGTCGCGTGCCACCAGCACCCGTGCGCCAGGCGCACCAGGGGCGCCCGCCTACATGTGCACCTTGTTGCCCGAGCCCGGGATCTATGACGATGCCCTGCCGCTGGTATTTCCAGATAACTGGCCACCCGAGATGTTCTGGTTCCTGGCCGAAACCTCGATACCCCAAGTAGGTAACAGCGGTTATGAACTGGAGGTCTACGTTGCCGGTATAGAGGCAGCCTTCGCGGCTGAAAACCCGGTGAACGGTGATCAGCAAAGCTTCGCCCGCATCCGTATCCGCGCTTCGGTCCCACGCACCGGTACCTACACCATCACGCACCCTTACGGGGTGGAGACGGTCAACGTCACCACGGCAGGTCGTCGCGCGATCAATATCACTCGGGACATCGGTATCGGCGCTCCGGGCAACTTCCAGGGGGCGCTGGGGGGGGCGATCGGCCCTTGGCTGAAGGGGGTTGGCGGGCCGTATACAGAGGTCAACCCGGACACGGGCACCACCGAAACCTACATCGGCGACCCCAATATCACCGAAGCGGTAACCGGTAGCCCCTTCAATACCAACTTCGTGCGCATCGAAGGGCCCGCGGGCGCCATTCAGACCAACACGTTCACAGTGTCTGGCAAGGTGCTGGACCCGCGAGCACAAACCCCGGTCACGCTGGAGCGCGCCACCTACTCGCGCAACGGCAGCGGTACCCGCGTGGAAGTGTTCGCCAAGGCCCCGAGTGAGGCCAGCCTGTGCATGCGCAATGGCCTGGCACTGATCGGCACGCCGCCTTCGCCTTGTCAGTTCACCCTGACTTCGGACAACAACGGTTTGTTCTTCAGCCAGCAGTTCAACCAGTCGGTGCCGCCAGAGGTGGTGGTTGTCACCGCCAGCAACGCAGTCGGCGGCACCCAGCCGACTGCGCTCTCGAGCAAGCTCAGCGACGTGGTCAAAGTCAGCACCGCACGCTACGACTGGGCCAACAAACGTCTGTTGATCGAGGCCAGTTCCAGCGACGAAGTAGCGGTCCCCGACCTGCTCGCCCAGGGCTACGGCCGCCTGTCGAAATCGGGCACACTGCAAAGCATCACGGTCAACGACCTGGCGCAACCGCCCGCCACCGTTACGGTCAAGTCTGCCCGCGGCGGTAGTGATGTAGAGCCAGTGATCGTGGTCGGCAACGCCCCGGTCGAGGCCGCCAACCAGCCACCGCTCGCCCAGGCCGATGTCGGCAGCACCAGTGTCGGTGTACCGATCACACTTAATTTGCTGCTGAACGACAGCGACCCGGATGGCAACGTGCCGCTGACCATCAGCGACCTGACCCAACCCGGGACCGGCCTTGGCGGCGTCGTGATGAATGGCACCACCTCGGTTACCTACACGCCGCCGACCGGCGCCACACAACCGCTGGTAGCCAACTTCAGCTACCGGGCGGAGGATGCCAAAGGGCTGAAATCGGAACCGGCTACGGTCACGATCAACGTCGCACCTAACCAGGCACCGACTGCCAACCCGGAAACCGTCGCCACCTTGGGCGTGCCATTGACCATCAACGTACTGGCCAACGACACCGACCCAGAAGGCAACGTACCGCTGAGCGTGACCAACATCACCCAGCCGGCCACCGGCCGTGGCACGGTCAGCACCGACGGCACAACCGTCACCTATACCCCACCGGCCACTGTAACCACAGCCTTCACCACCACCTTCACCTACCAGGCACGTGACGCGCTGGGGGGGCTGTCCACCCCAGGTACGGTCACCGTCAACGTGTCGCCTCGGCCTGCCGCTGAAACCTTCGCCGTCACGGCAGCCACGGTCACGGCACGCTCCAACAACCGTTATAACTGGGACATCAGTGGCACCTCGTCGGTGACCACCGGCAATACCGTAACCGTGCGGGTAACCACGACTACCGGCGTCCAGACCTTGGGTACGGCCACGGTAGCGCTGACCGGCCGCTGGCGCCTGGCGGTGAGCAATAGCACCACGATCATCCCGACTGCGGCACCGACGGCGACGATCACCACCAGCCAAGGCACCACGCGCACCGTCAACGTAGTCGTGCAGTAAAAGCCGGAGGCTTCGATGAAACGGCTGTACTCCCTGTTGCTCTGCCTGGCCCTGGCGGGCCAGGCCTGCTGGGCAGAGGACCTGATGGACAATGCCGACCTCGCACCCGGCAACGACCTCGGTGAACCCGTGATCATCCGCCTGCTGCCGGCCGGTGCCGGCCAGGCTGCGGTGATCGAGCAGCAAGGGTCAGGCAACCGCGCCGCCCTCGACCAGAACGGTCAGGCCCTGCTGGGCCGTATCGTCCAGTCCGGCGGTGCCCAGGAAGCGTACATCTTGCAGGAAGGCAGTGACCTGATGGCCATCATCCGCCAACAGGGAAATGGCAACAGCGCGTCGATTCGCCAGAGCGGCAGCAGCAACAACGCCGCCATCGAGCAGATCGGCAACGACAACAGCGCCAGCATCGTGCAGTCCGGCTCAGGGCTCAACAGCTCCGTGACCCAGGCTGGCAATGGCCAGCATGTTCAGATCACCCAATACCGATAGACCTGGAGGCACCACCATGTACAAGCTCGCTCCGTTAAGTGCCGCTATCGTCCTGGCCCTCGCAGGTCAGGCCATGGCTGCTGACAGCACCTCGTCCCAGACCCAGGACGGCAAGGAAAACATCGCCGAAGTCTCTCAGACCCAGGCACCCTTCGCCTCGGCCACCCAGAACCAGACTGGCAAGGGCCACAACCACCTCGCCGTGCAGGCCGAAAGCACCAGCGATATTCAGCAGAGCGCCACCGGCCAGTACAACGCCGGCTACGCTGAGCAACTGTTCGAGAACGGCAGCCAGATCACCCAGCACGCCGGAGGCAGCTACAACGATGCCTTCGCCAGCCAGTCGATAGGGTCGAACAACGAATCGCTGCAAACCCAACAAGGCGCCGGCAATAAATCCACCGTCTGGCAGGACAGCCAGGAAGGCAGCAAAGCCACCAGTTGGCAATCCGGCCAGCGCAACGAGGCGTTCATCGAGCAGACCTTCGGTGGCAGCAACAACCGCAGCACCGTCAACCAGACCGGCCAGGACAACTACGCCACCGCCGAGCACCTGAACCATATCGATGGCGATATCCAGGTCTATCAGGATGGCCACGACAACTGGGCCTATGGCGACCAGCGTGAAGGCACGGGTGGCACCATTGCCATTGGCCAGTACGGGGGCGGCAACTCCGTGGAAGTGTGGCAGGACACACAGATCGGTAGCCAGGCCTCCGTGGTCCAGACCGGCCAGTCGAACGAAGGCTATATCGACCAGAGCTTCGGCGTCAGCAACAAGGTCAGCCTGTCGCAGCAAGGCAATGCCAACGCCAGTTGGTCGGACCAGTTCGAGACCAACAACTCGACCACCACCATTACCCAAACCGGCAACAACAACCTGCATTTCACCTATCAGAATGGTGAGAACCTCAACCTGACCATCAACACCCAAGGCAATGGCAACAGCATCACCGCCAGTAACTGGAAAGGCGCCAAGATGGGTGGCCAGTTCGGCACCAACCAGAACGCTACCATCAACCAGACGGGCAATGGCAACGGCGTCAATCTGACCCAGAAGGGCGCTGACCAGCAGGCCACGCTGAGCCAGACGGGTACAGGCAACCAGATGTCGACCAAGCAGGATGACGTCAGCAACGAGCTGTACTTCGAACAGAACGGCACTGACAACATTCTGATCGCCGACCAGCGTGGTACCGACAACTATGCCTACGGCAGCAGCCAGGGCACCGGCAACACCATCACGCTCGACCAGTCCGGCTATAGCAACCAGAGCTACACCAACCAACTCTACGGAAGCGGAAACGAAGCCACCATCAAACAGACCGACAGCATCAACGTCGCCTACGTGACCCAGGGGGGCCAAAGCAACAAGGCGTTCGTCGACCAAAGTGGTGTCGCCCAATCCGCCACCATCACCCAGCTGGGCAGCGCGAACCTGGCCACTGTGACCCAGCAGTAAACCGCTCCCCCCTTGAACCGCGGTGCTCCTCTCCCTGGTGCCGCGGTTCCTTTTTCTGTAATCCCGCCCTCTGCAATCGTTCGATCCGGCCAGCGTGTGCAATCCCTTGACGTGTATCTGTCGGGTACAATGGCAAACCGCTCGAAGATGTGCAGCCGCATGATCCAGTCCGACCTCGACCTGTTCGGCCCCCAGCCGCAACGCCTGGCCAGCCACACTGTGCTGCTGCCCGGCTTCGCCCTGGCCGAAACCGAGGCGCTGCTCGATGCCCTGCGTCCGGTGCTGCGTGCTGCGCCGTTCCGGCACATGTACACCCCAGGAGGCCTGCGCATGGCAGTGGCCCTGACCAACTGCGGTACGCTGGGGTGGGTGAGTGATCAACATGGCTACCGATACAGCCCCAGCGACCCACTCAGTGGCCAGCCCTGGCCCGCCCTGCCCCCGGTTCTGCTCGCCTTGGCCTCCCGCGCCGCAGCCATGGCCGGGTTTGACGGTTTCGTGCCGGATGCCTGCCTGGTCAACCATTACCTGCCGGGCACACGCCTGAGTCTGCACCAGGACCGCGACGAGCAGGATTTCGGCCAGCCGATCGTGTCGGTGTCGCTGGGCTTACCGGCAGTGTTCCTGTTCGGCGGCCTGCAGCGTGCCGACAAGGCTCAGCGCATCGCGCTGAGCCACGGCGATGTGCTGGTGTGGGGTGGCGAAGACCGCTTGCGCTTTCACGGCGTGCTACCGATCAAGCCCGGTGTGCATCCGCGCCTGGGCGAACGGCGGATCAACCTGACCTTGCGCAAGGCGGGTGCCTGAACAGGGGCCGTCATCTGCCACCCCGCGCAAAACAAGATGAACGCACATGAAACACATTGAACATCTTGGCCAGGCAAGCTTCGAATGATAAGCCGCCTTTCTTTTGTCTGGAGCCTGCCATGCCCAACCCGCCTGGTTCTTCGAGCCGTTGCAACGGAGCCATGTACCGATGAAGATGCCTGGCCGCGCACCCAATGCTTCGCTGCAGCTCGATTACGTACGCGACACCCTGTTCGGCCCGGTGGCGCAACGCGTGGAATGCCAATGCCAGCTCGCCGCCCTCAACCTGCAGGGTCGCCCAGGGCTGCGCCTGCACGTTTGCCCCCCACTGCCTGACAAGATCGACCGAGCTCACAGTGTGGCCTTCGTCTGGGATGGGCGGAGTTACCACGGCGTGGTTCGCGAGAAGGGAAAGTGCGGCGACGGTGGCCTGAACCTGCTGCTGGAACTGCAATAAGCCGATCAACGGCGGCCATCCAGGCTGAACTGGCTAAGAGCCGCGTGTCTCCATAGCAAAAGGGCTCTTGCCTACCGGAGAACGCTATGAACAGTCCGTTATTCAAGCTCTTCACCCACCCCGCCGACGCCTGGCTGGACATCCGCCGGGCCGAGGAAGACAACCCACAGCAATACCTGCCACGCCTGCTAGCCCTGGCGCTGATACCCGCCGTGTGCCTCTTCGTCGGCACTACCACCTTCGGCTGGAGCTTGGCGGCCGAGGAGCGGGTACGCCTTAGCATCGGCAGCGCCGCGCAATTGGCAGGCCTGCTGTATACCACCACTGTGATAGGTGTGATGCTGATGGGCGTGATGATCCGCTGGATGTCACGAGGGTTCAATACACAGCCCAGCCTGAACCAGTGTATCGGTTTTGCCGCCTATTGCGCCACGCCGTGGTTCTTTGCCGGAGTGGTTGGTCTGATGCCAATTCGTTGGCTCGCCTTTGCCGCGCTAATGGCTGCCTCTGTGTATGCCAGCGTGTTGCTATATGGCGGGTTGCAGACTTTCATGCGGCTGAAGAAAGAGCAGGCGTTATTGTTTGCAACGTGCGTTTGGGGGGTAGGATTGCTGCTGCTGGTGACCATCCTGGTGGCAATGATCCTGTTCTGGTTCAACGGCCTGATGCCGGAATACGTACGCCCGGCCAGCCTGGACTGACCGGGGCACGACAGGCGCGTTCAGGCGATCGCCTTGAGTGGCGCCGGGTGGTTGTCACGCAGCGCATGCAGCTGGTCCACCAGGTTGACCAGGTCACGGCAACTGTTGAGGTTTTGCAGCGCGACCCCGCTGAGGGTCACGCCCTGATCGAGATCCTGGCCCTGACCCAGGCGGATGGTCAGGTGGGCGCCGTCCGGGCAGCTGACTTCACAGCGGTCTGGCAAGCAGGCCTGCTCGATCAGTTGCCGCATCTCTAGTATCGAAACGCCTATCAACGACATGGTACGACCCTCTCTGTGGGATGGCCTGTTGTTTGGGAGTACGCCTTTGTCGGGCGGGGCGCCAATTGATATTGCGCATGCTCGGCCAGCTGTTTATGCGCCCGGGCAATGAGCTTGCGGGGGATCCTTTAGCACCTTAGTGGAAGATTCTCCGCATGGGCCGAGTGTTCGACTGCATTAGCAGACTTGACGACGAGTGGTCCTGGTCAGCAACGCGTTGACCAATGTGCAGCCGGGTGGCCGTGGGAAGATGGCCTGCCAGCGACAGGGCCGGGACAGGCCACCCGATCAGCTGGATCAGTGCGCGGCACCTCCCCTCTCATCCTGCATCTGCCCAAACCGCCCGGCATGGAAATCATCGAACGACTCGGCAATCTCCGCCTGGCTGTTCATCACGAACGGGCCGTAGCCGACGATCGGCTCATCGATTGGCTCACCGCTGAGCAGCAGCACACTTGCGTTGTCCAGCGCCTCGACAGCTACGTCTACACCCTCCCGGTCGAGCAGCACCAGGCTCGACGGGCCTGCTTCGCGCTCGCTATTGATTCGAACGTTACCACGCAACACCACCAGCGCCGCATTGCGACCGGCAGCAACCGGCAACTGCAAGGCCGCGCCGGCGTTGAGCCGCAAGTCCCACACGTCCATCGTGGTGAAGGTTCTGGCCGGCCCGTGGTGGCCATGGTAGTCACCGGCAATCACGCGCAAGCGCCCGGCATCACCGTCAAGCGCTACCACCGGAATGTCGCCGGCCAGCAGCGTCTGGTAGCCAGCCGCTGCACGCTTGTTCCGCGCCGGCAAGTTCACCCACAGCTGGACCATTTCCAGGGTGCCGCCACTGCGTGCAAAGTCCGGGGAATGAAACTCTTCATGAATGATGCCGTTGGCCGCCGTCATCCACTGCACGTCACCTGGGCCGATCAAGCCGCCAGCACCGGTTGAATCACGGTGCTCCAGTTCACCTTGGTAGACGATGGTCACGGTCTCGAAGCCGCGATGCGGATGCTGGCCTACGCCGCGTCGTGCTTGGGTCGGGGCGAAATCGTGCGGGCCGGCGTAATCCAGCAGCAGGAACGGGCTGATCCGGCTGGCCAGGTTGTCGTAGGTGAACAGGCTGCGCACCGGGAAACCATCCCCCACCCAATGGGCGTGAGGGCTGCGGTGAATACCCAGAATCGTTTTCATGAGAAGGCTCCTCTCTTGGTTGAGGTAACCTTATCAATGATGCCAATCAAGCGGTAGACGGCTGAAATGGCATGCATCGTCCCATCTGCAGAACAGTCAACCCTGCAAAAAATCGAGCACTTGCTCGGCCGCCATGGCCGGGTCTTCCTGCATGAAACAGTGCCCACCAGGAACTTGCCGTGCGGTCACATTGCGGTTTAGCAGCGCCAGGCGGTTTACTGAACGTGGCACAAAGGGATAGGTGTCTTCGCCATACAACACCCGTGTCGGCGTCCTGATTGCAGTCAGGCTGGCCCACATGCGTTTAGGGAACGAGCTGAAGATCTCCACCTCACGGCTGGGCCGGCACTTGAGCACCACGGCCTCGCCACACTCACCGATGGCATGCTCGACATAGGCCTGCAGCGCCGCATGGGTCCAGCCTTTGAAGATGCCGCGCCCTTGCAGCGAGGCCAACGCCGACTCGCGATCGGGCCAGTGGCTGCGGCGGCTGGCAGCCTTGCGGGCCAAGGCGTGGCGCTGATGCAGGCCAACCAGGGCGGCCGCCCCCATCACGCCGATCATGCGTCGGCTGAACAGTACCGGGTCGAGCAGCACGGCACGGGCGAACAGTTGCGGCTCACTGCCCAGGATCAGCCCCGTAAGCACGCCACCAAAGCTGTGCCCTACGGCAAACCGCTGTACGTCGCCATACTCGCCACGTCCGACCTGAAAGGCCTCCACCGCCAAGGCAGCGGTGCGGTTCCAGCCGCGAAACACCCCACCATGGTCACTGTCCCCATGGCCCTGAACGTCGCAAAGCCACAGGTCGAAATGCTCGCCCAGGCGCATCAGCAACGGTTGGTAGGCCAGGCAACAGAAGCCGTTGCCATGCAGGAAGTGCAGCAGCGGTTTGCCACTGGCCGGGGTTCGCCAGCCACGCAGGGTGAAACCTTCGGCGCATTCGTGGGACCAGGGAATCAACTGCATCGGCTTACTGTACTCTCGGGGTCAGGAAAACGCTGATTCTACAAACAGCAGCGGGTACAGGGAAATCACCAGCAGCAGGGCCATCACGACATTGAACAGCATCAGCCAGCGCGAATTTTGCAGCAGGTTGCGCAGGGCGCTGCCGAACATCACCCATACCCCCACGCTGGGCAAATTGACCAACGCGAACAAGGCCGCAATGACGATCACGTTGGTTACATAGCCTTGCGCTGGCGTGTAGGTGGTAATCGCCCCTACCGCCATCACCCAAGCCTTGGGGTTGACCCACTGGAACGCCGCCGCCCCCCAGAAGCCCAGCGGTTTGCGGGCACTGGACGCGGCCGTGCCGACCGGCCCGGAAGTGGCAATCTTCCAGGCCAGGTACAGCAGATAGGCGGCGCCCGCGTAGCGCAGCACCGTGTACAGGGGTGGCCAGGCCTTGAATACCTCACCCAGCCCCAGGCCGACGGCCAGCACCATCATCATGAAACCAAAACTGATACCCAAGGCATGAGGGACCGAGCGGCGCACGCCGAAGTTCACCCCCGAGGCCAGCAACATGGTGTTGTTGGGGCCCGGGGTGATGGAAGACACGAAGGCAAACAGCACAAAGGCGGTCAGCAGGTCGGCAGAGGCAAGCATGGCGGGCATTCCACTTTCTTTATGGGTGCTGTCACACTAACGGAGCGCCACTCCCAGCAACCGGTACAGTTTGATTAAATTACGCAGATACACATCACTGTACCGACAATCCGGATCAAGGAAGCCGTCACCATGAGCCTCACCATTCGCCCTGCCGTTCGTACCGATGCCGAGCAGATCCTCACCTTCATCACCGAACTGGCCGAGTACGAACGCGCGCGCCACGAGGTGGTCGCCACCCTTGCCGACATCGAGCACAGCCTGTTCGACGAAGGCAGCACTGTGCACACCCTGATGTGCGAGCGTGATGGCCGTGCAATTGGCTTTGCCGTGTACTTCTACAGCTACTCGACCTGGCTCGGGCGCAATGGCATCTATCTGGAAGACCTGTACGTAACCCCCGAGCAACGCGGCGATGGCGCCGGCCGGCAGTTGTTGCAGCACATTGCCCGCGAAGCGCTGGCGAATAACTGCGGGCGCCTGGAATGGAGCGTGCTGGACTGGAACGAGCCAGCGATCGGCTTCTACCAGAAGCTGGGGGCCCAGGCGCAGGATGAGTGGGTACGCTACCGCCTGGATGGCGACAAGCTGGCGGCATTCGCCCGCGGGTGATCGCCCGGTTTTTGCACTTCTGCCTGCTGGAAGAACACGGCAGGCCTGAGCCTGTCATACCTGCTGCTCGGAAGGCTCGCGCGCTGTATGACATTGACGCCAAGCCCGCCCCATGCTCTCCTTATGCCTCGCGTTCAGGTGCCCCTCAGGGGGTGAAACGGGAAACCGGTGCGTCCCAGGCCCTTCAGCAGGGCCGGACAATGCCGGTGCTGCCCCCGCAACGGTAAGCGAGTGAAGCGTCTGTACCACTGTGCCTCGTAGTACGGCATGGGAAGGTGACGCGTTCCAGGAGCCCAGCTCTTCCTCGCAAGCCCGGAGACCGGCCTGGCGTTCATGAACACCCCGCGGTGGGCGGGCGCTGTTGCATTCCCTTGGGCGACCACGTCCGGGGCTGCCGCGCTCGCCCATTGCCCACAAAAAGCAGAGGATCGCGTCATGCCCGTCACCAGCGCCAAACAACACAGCCTTGCTACCCCCGTTACCCTCAGCCAGCGTGTAATCATCGCCGTCGGCGCCAGCTTGCTGGGTTTGTGCCTGGTGTACTTTGCCGGGTTCTCGCACATTGAGGCTGTGCACAACGCCGCCCACGACACCCGCCACAGCGCCGCCTTCCCCTGCCACTGAGTACGCCTGATGATCACGCGCATTGCCCGTACTGCGGGCTTCAGCGGGCTCCTTGCAGCCCTGTTGCTGACCTTGCTGCAAAGCTTCTGGGTGGCTCCGCTGATTCTGGAGGCGGAAACCTACGAGTCCTCAGCCCCGGCCGCACACCACGAACACGGTAGCGAAGTGGCCGCTCATGAACACAGCGCCGAAGCCTGGTCGCCGGAAGACGGCTGGCAGCGCGTGCTGTCCACCACAGGCGGCAACCTGGTGGTCGCAGTCGGCTTCGCCCTGATCCTCACCGCCCTGTACAGCCTTCGCGAGCCCAAACGCGCTGTCACTGGCGCATTGTGGGGGTTGGCTGGCTTCGCCGTCTTCTGCCTGGCTCCCACCCTGGGCTTGCCACCAGAACTGCCGGGGACTGCGGCCGCCGACCTGGGGCAACGCCAAACCTGGTGGGTCGGTACAGCCAGTGCCACAGCACTGGGCCTGGCCTTGCTGGTGTTCGCCCGCCACTGGCTGCTGAAGGCGCTGGGCGCCGTGCTGCTGGTCATTCCCCATGTAATCGGTGCACCGCAACCCGAGGTGCACGAAAGCCTGGCCCCTGAAGCATTGGAAACCCAGTTCAAGGTCGCCTCCTGGCTGACCAACGCCGCCTTCTGGCTGGCCTTGGGCCTGCTCAGCGCCTGGCTGTTCCGCCGTTCCAGCCAGGCTTGATGCCTGCCTTCTATGCCGGTTTTGGCTGCCGCCGGGGTTGCCCAGCAGATGCCTTGCAACGCTTGCTGCTCCAGGCCCTGGACAACCAGGGGCTGGCGCTGGCCGACCTGCGCGGCATCGCAAGCATCAGCCTGAAGGCCGACGAGCCCGGCTTGCAGCAATTGGCAGAGCGCCTCGGTTTGCCCTTGGTGCTGTACCATGGCGCGCAACTGCAACCCTATGAACCACTGCTCAGCCACCGTTCCGCCGCTGCCCACCAGCACAGTGGCTGTTGGGGCGTAGCCGAGAGCGCGGCACTGGCCTTGGCCAGCCAGCGGCAGGGTACGGCCAGGCTGCTGCTGACGCGCCAGGTACTGGGCCCGGCGACGCTCGCCCTGGCCTGCTGAGCGTTTCGTACCCTCTTTTTTGCCAGGACTTTGCATGACCATCTACTTTATCGGTGCCGGCCCCGGCGACCCGGAGCTGATCACGGTCAAGGGCCAACGGCTGATTCGTCAGTGCCCGGTGATCATTTATGCCGGTTCACTGGTACCCGCCGCCGTGCTCGAAGGCCACCAGGCCGAAACCGTGATCAACAGCGCCGAACTGCATCTGGAACAGATCATCGCTGCCATGCGCAGCGCACACGAAAAAGGTCAGGATGTGGCCCGGGTGCACAGCGGCGACCCCAGCCTGTACGGCGCCATCGGTGAACAGATTCGCCACCTGCAGGCGCTGGGCATCGATTACCAGATCATCCCCGGCGTTACCGCCACGGCAGCGAGCGCCGCCCTGCTCGGCTGCGAGCTGACCTTGCCTCAAGTGGCGCAGACCGTGATCCTCACCCGCTATGGCGACAGCTCGCCCATGCCGCCGGGTGAGCAGTTAGGCGACCTGGCGCGCCATGGCAGCACCCTGGCAATTCATCTGGGGGTCAAGCACCTGTCGCGCATTGTCGCTGAGTTGATGCCGCACTACGGCGCGCACTGCCCGGTTGCGGTGGTGCATCGGGCCACCTGGCCAGACCAGGATTGGGTGCGCGGCAACCTCGGTGATATCGTCGAACGCGTAGCGGCCAAGGATTTCCGGCGCACGGCGCTGATCCTGGTAGGCCACGTACTGGGGGATAAACCGTTCGCCGAATCGGCCTTGTACCGTGCCGGGCATGCCCACCTGTACCGCCCTGGCGACTGAACATTGCCAGCCTTGCCTCGGGCGTAGCAGACTCCGGGTTCCCGCCTGCGAACAGGAGCCATGCCCATGCTGGAATTACGCCCCAACTGCGAGTGCTGTGATGCCGATCTGCCGGGTGACAGCCCCGACGTTATGATCTGCTCCTTCGAATGCACGTTCTGCCGTGCCTGTGCCGAAACCCGCTTCCAAGGCCGCTGCCCAAATTGTACCGGGCAGTTGGTAGCCCGCCCCACGCGAGTCGGCCAGGCATTGGCCAACAACCCTGCCTCCACACTGCGTATACACAAACCGCACGCTGCCTGCGCCTGAACAACTGCAAAGAAGCGGCATCACCGCTTTCTCAGGGTGATGTCTTTCCTGTTTCTTGTAGGACTTTTCAACAAAAAGCACTGGGGTTTTCAACACTTCTATACTCGGCATTACCAAACTTCGGGAATGGTCGTATCGTGCAGCGCTTCCGATAACCCCACTTGCAGACGTATTCCTGAGTGTTCCAGGAAGCGGACCACATCCCTACAGGAGTTTTCCTCATGACAACCGTGCTGATCGTCGACGACCACCCTATTGTCCGGCTGTCCCTGCGCCTACTGCTCGAACGCGAGCGCTTCCATGTCATCGGCGAGGTCGGCAACGGCAGTGAAGTGGCTCAGGTAGCCCGTGAACTGCGCCCTGACGTAGTCATTCTCGACATCGGCCTGCCTGGCCTTGACGGCATGGAAGTCATCAAGCGATTGCAGAGCCTGGAGCCGGTACCGAAGATCATGGTGCTGACCGGCCAGGCCACTGACCTGTATGTACGCCGCTGCCTGGATGCCGGGATAGGTGCCTTCGTCACCAAGGAAGAGGACCACGAGGCCCTGCTGTTCGCCCTCAAGGCCCTGACCAAAGGTTATTCGACCTTTCCGCAAATGTCGGTCAACAGCAACTCGCTGGAGAGCGAGCCAGTGCGCCTGGCCAGTCTCTCCAACCGAGAAATGGAAGTGCTGCGGCGCCTCGCGCGCGGCGAGAACAACAAGAACATCGGCACGTGCATGAACCTCAGCGCCAAGACCATCAGCACCTACCGGGGCCGTATCATGGAAAAGCTCAAGACTGAGTCTCTCGTGGAAATGGTCGACCTGGCCAAGCGCAACAGCGTCTATTGAGCGCTCGGCTACCATGAAACTGTTGCTGGCGAGCGTCCTTCTGGCTATCAGTCTGGCCAACTCCACGGTGCTGCAGGCCAGCAGCGAACCACGCCATCTGCTGGCGCGCTCAATCAGTGCCGCTGCCCCACTGACGTTATCCGGCGATGATCGCCACTGGCTGAAAAATCGCCAACGCCTGATACTGGGTAGCGCGCGCCCCGACTACCCCCCGTTCGAAATCAATGTCAGTCAGCATGACTATGAGGGGTTAAGCGCAGACTACGCCGGCATCATCGGCGAGCAGCTTGACATACCCATTGAAGTACGCCGTTTTGACAGCCGTCACGAGGCCATCACTGCCCTGCGTGATGGCCATATCGACTTGCTAGGTAGCTCCAACGCCTTCGAAGCGGCAGACGCCCAGCTTAGCCTGAGCACCCCCTATGCCGACGACCTGCCAGTGATCGTCACCCGTGAAGGGCGCAGCTTGAAAAGTACGCCCGAGCTGGCGGGCCTGCGCCTGGCGATGGTCGATCACTACCTGCCGGCCGCCAGCGTTCGCACACTGTACCCCAAGGCGCAACTGAGCCTGTACCGCTCGACCCTGGCCGGGCTCGCTGCCGTGGCGCTGGGCGAGGCAGACGCCTATCTGGGCGATGCCATCAGCACTGACTACATGATCGGCAAAAGCTTTCAGGGCACGTTGAAAATCGACCATTTCTCTCAGTTGGCCCCAGAGGCTTTTGCCTTCGCCATCGCCAGCGACAACCCGCGCCTGCATCGGCTGGTGGACAAGGCGCTGTCACGCATAAGCGAAAGTGAACGCCTGAACATTCTGCGCCGCTGGAGCAGTGGTAACACCAGCCTGCTGCTGCAGCGCCACCTCACGGCCTTGAGCGAAGAAGAAGAATCCTGGATAACCGCCCACCCCACTATCAGCGTACTGGTCAATACCTCGCTGGCACCGTTGACGTTCAACGATGCTCAGCACCGCCCTAGCGGTATCACCCTGGACCTGCTCAAGCAGATCTCGCTGCGCACGGGGCTGCAGTTCACACCCGTCGAGAGTGCTTCATCGCAGGCCATGATCGACCGCCTGGTGCGGGGCGAGGCACAGATGATCGGGGCGCTGGGCTATGGTGCCGACCGCTTGAAGCAACTGCGCTACACCCGCCCCTACCTGGTCAGCCCGCGCGTGCTTGTTACCCGCAACGACGGTGAATCACCTGCACAGGCCAAGGCCCTGGATGGCAAGCGCATCGCCTTGGTGCGCGGCTCACCGCAGCAGGCCGTTTTGCAACAGCGGTACCCGCAGGCCGAGATAGTCGAAGTTGACAACCCACTTGGCCAGATGGAGGCCGTGGCCAACGGTGTTGCCGACGCTGCCCTGAGCAGCCATATCAATGCTGCCTATTACATCAGCCATGTGTTCAAGGACCGTTTACGCATCGCCAACATGCTCGACGACGCCCCGGCCATTGCCGCCTTTGCCGTAGCCGCCGACCAGCCCCAATTGCAGGCCATTCTCGACAAGGCGCTGCTAAGCATTCCACCTGAAGAACTGGACCAGTTGATCAACCGCTGGCGCACCAGCACACTGGTGAGCGACAGCCCCTGGCGCGACTACCGCACCCTGGCTTTGCAGGTGCTGGTGCTGTCGGCCCTGCTGCTGGCCGGGGTGGTGTTCTGGAACAGCTACCTGCGCAAGCTGATCAACCAGCGAACCGAGGCACAGCACGCACTGCAGGCACAGCTCGCGCTAAGCCGGGGGCTGCTGGAACAGCTACGCCAGGCCAAGGACGATGCCGAACAGGCCAGCCAGACCAAAAGCACCTTCCTGGCCACCATGAGCCATGAGATACGTACCCCAATGAATGCGGTGATCGGTCTGCTGGAACTGGCCCTGGAAGATAGCCGCAGCGGCCGCAGCGACGCCCAGACCTTGCAGACCGCCCATGATTCGGCCATTGGCCTGCTTGAGCTGATTGGCGATATTCTCGACATTTCCCGCATCGAATCCGGGCATATCAGCCTGCAACCGGTGCCTACCAATCTGGTCGAACTGGTGCGCGCCACGCTGCGTGTGTTCGAAGGCAATGCCCGGGCCAAAGGGTTGCATCTGCAGGGCGAGCTGCCTGCAGAGCCGGTATGGGTGCTGGCTGACCCACTGCGCCTCAAGCAAATTCTGTCCAACCTGATCAGCAACGCCATCAAGTTCACCGACCGTGGTGAAGTGCAGGCATGTCTGCTGCTGCCCAAAGTTGCCGGCCACGGCATTCTGGCTATCGAGCTGAATGTGCGCGACACCGGCATCGGCATCAGCCCCGCCGACCAGGCCAGGCTGTTCAGTGCCTTCGTTCAGGTCGATGGCCCAAGGGCCCGTCAAGGGGCAGGCCTGGGGTTGGTGATCAGCCGTACCCTGGCCGAACTGATGGGCGGCGCCCTGAGCCTTCAGAGCGTCGAGGGCGTTGGCACCCGGGTACAAGTCAGCCTGCGGTTACCCGTCTGCGAAGCACCGGCACAAGCGGACCCGCAACTCACCACACATGAAAGTAACAGCGGCCCCCTCAATATCTTGGTGGTCGACGACTACCCGGCCAACCTGCTTTTGCTGGAACGGCAACTGCAAACCCTGGGTCATCATGTGACACTGGCGGAGAATGGCGAGATCGCCCTTGCACGCTGGCAGGAAGCGCGCTTCGACCTGGTGATCACCGATTGCAGCATGCCGGTCATGGACGGGCATGAACTCACCCGGCGCATTCGTAGCCTGGAGGGCGAACGCGGCCTGCCAGCAGGGCGTATTCTTGGCGTGACCGCCAACGCCCAGGCCGAGGAGCGTACCC
Organism: Pseudomonas sp. GLN_2; assembly: GCF_043106005.1. Taxonomy (NCBI): domain Bacteria; kingdom Pseudomonadati; phylum Pseudomonadota; class Gammaproteobacteria; order Pseudomonadales; family Pseudomonadaceae; genus Pseudomonas; species Pseudomonas sp. GLN_2. The sequence continues at coordinate 26,330 of NZ_JBICMC010000002.1, forward strand.
GCTGCCTGGCCAGCGGCATGGACGAATGCCTGTTCAAGCCGATTGGTCTGCGCACGCTCAAGACCCATCTGCCCCAGGTGCGCCCTCAGCAGCCGTCGCCGGAGCCTTTCCATAGTGGGTTCGACCTGGCCGAACTGCGTCACCTGACCCAGGACGACGAACAGTTGACGCGGCATTTGCTGGAGCAATTGTCGATAAGCGTCGGTGAAGACCTGGCCGCCCTGCGTGCCTTGGCAACAGACGCCCCTGATGAAACCGTGCGCGCCCTCGCCCACCGCATCAAGGGTGGCGCCAAAATGATCAGGGTGCGCACTGTGGTCAAAGACTGTGAGGCTATCGAACGCGCCCACGCAAAAGGGCTGTCGACCGTCGAACAGCGTGCGCAACTGCAACTCAGCCTACAGGCACTGCTTGACGAGATGCGCGAGGCGCTCAATGCAATTGCAGCGTCGAGGTTATCTGGCTGATGGCATCCACGACGTGCCGTGAGCCTTGCTGGATTTCCATGATCACCGTCCCCGCCTCATTGGCCAGCGCCACGCCGTGACCGGTGCGGTTGAGGCTCGATTGCATGCTGGCCACTGCCAATAGCGACAGGTCGTGGTTCTGCCGCACCACATCGACGATTTCGAGGGTGGCCTTGCTGGTTCGCGCGGCCAGGTTGCGCACCTCATCGGCCACCACGGCAAAGCCTCGCCCGTGCTCGCCGGCACGCGCGGCCTCGATGGCTGCATTAAGGGCCAACAGGTTGGTCTGGTCGGCGATGCCCCGAATGGTCAGCACAATCTGCCCGATCACATCCGACTGCTTGTTTACCGCATCGATGCTGCGCGCTGCGTCGTTAAGCTCCTGGGAAATCTGCTCGATTACCTGCACGGCCTGCTGCACCACTTCGGTACCCTTGCGCGCGCAGGCATCGGTCTGCACCGAACTGGCATGGGCGGCATGGGCGGCGCTTTGCTGGGTGCAGACCTGATGGGTGATGTCGCTGGCAAACTTGACCACTTTGCATAGGCGGCCCTTGCTGTCGAAGATCGGGTTGTAGGAGGCCTCCAGGAAAACAGTCTGTCCTTGCTTGTTGACGCGTTCGAAGCGGTGCGAGTGGTATTCGCCACGGTTCAGCGAAGCCCAGAACTCCCGGTACTGGGCCGATTCGCGTTCATGCGCCAGGCAGAACAGCCCGTGATGGCGGCCAACCACTTCATCAAGGCGGTAGCCCATGGTGTCGAGAAAATTCTGATTGGCCTTGATCACCCGGCCTTGCGGGGTGAATTCGATCACCGCCATGGAGCGGCTGATGGCCTTGAGCAGGCTTTCGCTCTCGTGCTCCAGCACCACCCGCTGGGTGATGTCCGACGCCACCTTGATTACGCTGGTGACTTGCCGGTGCTCGTCCAGCACGGGCATGTAGCTGGCTTCCAGCCAGACCTCGCGCCCCGCCTTGTCGATGCGCTCGAACGTACCGCTGATTGCCTTGCCCTGCCCCAACTCGCGCCACAGTTGCTGGTATTCGGCGCTTTTTGCATAGTCCGGCTCACAGAACAGCCTGTGGTGCTTGCCTCGCAGTTCGTCGGCGCTGTAGCCCATGGCCTGGCAGAAGCGCTCGTTGGCGTCGAGGATAGTGCCGTCAGGGGCGAACTCGATCATTGCCATGGAACGGCCGATAGCGGCCAGTTTGGCTTGCGCATTGGCCAACGCCTGGCGGCTGCGCTGGATTTCTGCCAAATCAGACTTGCGGTGGAAATCGAACATGACGCGGGGCTCCCTATGCGCGGTTTTCTGAGCATAGATCGCCGTTGGCAAGTCGTGGCATCTACAGCGCCTGTAGGAGCGGGTTCACCCGCGAACACCGGCGCAGCCGGTGCCATGCCCCGCGTCGCCTGCTTCGCGGGTAAACCCAATCCACATGTGTATCGGCCCCATCATTCCTATGGGATTCGCGCGAGAAGGCCTTGGCGGGCGCTCTCAGGAGCTCTCGCGCACCATCAGCTCAAAGCCCAGATCCTGTTGCGCATTCGTCACCCGCTTGCCATCCAGCAACGCCAGCAACGCCTGCGCTGCGCCCCGCCCCACCGCAGCCCGTGGAGTGCGAATGGAGGTCAGCCGCGGCACCATATGCGCCGACGCAGGCAAATCGTTGAAACCGACCATCGCCACCTGGCGTGGCACCTCCACCCCTTGACGCAAGGCCTGCAGCACCGCGCCCTGAGCCAGGTCGTCGTTACAGAAGAAGATACCGTCGACGTCCGGCGCCTGCTGCATCAGCTGGCTGAACAGCACACTGCCCAGGGCAATCGACGATGGCTCCGGGGCCAATACCTCCAGCTCCGCAGCCTGCAAACCAGCCTCTGCCAAAGCCTGACGGAAACCCTCGGCACGCTGCATCACCCTCGGGTCCAGCTGTGCGGCAATGAATGCAAGGCGCTTGCGCCCGCGCTCGATCAGGTGCCGTGCAGCAGCACGCCCGGCCTGATGCTGCGAGAAGCCGACTGACAAAGCCCCTGGCTCACCATTGAGTTCCATCATGTGCACACACGGCACGCCGCTGGCAGCCAGCATCTGCCGCGCAGCATCGCTACGCTCGAAGCCGGTCAGCAAAATGCCGCAGGGCTGATAGGCCAGGTAATTGCGGATCAGGTTCTCTTCTTCGGCAAGGTCGTAGTGATAGTTGCCGATCAGCACCTCTAGCCCACGAGGGCGCATGACCTCGTGAATGGCCTCCAGGGTGTCGATGAACAGTTGGTTGGACAACGACGGGATCAACACCACCACCGACTGGCTGCGTGCCGAGGCCAGCGCCCGGGCGGCCGGGTTGGCCACATAGCCGAGGTTCGCCGCTGCGGCGATGACCTTTTCCACCAGGTCAGGCGCAACCGTGCTGACCCCGCGCAAGGCGCGCGAAGCGGTAATCGGGGAGACCCCGGAAAGCCTGGCAACTTCAGCCAGGGTGGGACGACCTGTAGTTCGGGAGCCGGTGCGGGACATGAATGTTGTAATTTTACTACTTGCAAGGAGAGGGAACGGCCACTAAGGTAGCGCTGTCTCAGGATGCAGGCAATGTAATCTTTGGTAGCAGCCACTACGCGCTTGCCACCAGGCGTCCATACTGCGTAAGGACAAGACCAATAACACCGGGGAGATGGCTGTTCGTCCAAGGCGAGACAGCGCTACCTCACCCGCAGGAGGTACTGATGAATTCTCCCCTGTCCGCCATTGTGGTGATGGGCGTGGCCGGTTGTGGCAAAAGCTGCATCGGCGCCGCCATCGCTGCCAGAAGCGGCGGCCGCCTGATCGAAGGCGACGCTTTCCACCCTGCCGAAAACATCCGCAAGATGAGCGCTGGCATCCCGCTGGACGACAGCGACCGTGCCGGCTGGCTGGTCCGCCTTGGTGAAGAGTTGCAAGCCACCACCCAGGCCGGTGAACGCCCGATCCTGACCTGCTCGGCACTCAAGCGCCGCTACCGCGACACCCTGCGCGATGCCATGCCCGGGCTGGTGTTCGTGTTCCTCGAACTGTCGCCTGCCGAGGCCGAAAAACGCGTGCTGGCTCGCCCAGGGCACTTCATGCCGGCCAGCCTCATCGACAGCCAGTTCGCTGCCTTGGAATCGCCACGCGGCGAGCCACTGACGCTGGCACTGGACGCCACCCAACCGATCGAAGCACTGGCCGAAGCGGTGGATCACTGGCTAAAGCGCTGCGGTGAGCCGGGCCTGGCGCAAACCGCCTGACCTCGGCGGCTTTTCCGTCTCACCAAAGACAGCGCTACCCCAACCCGTAAACGCGGCAAAGACTCCAAAAAGCTACGCCCAAAACAACGATAAGACCGAGGCCTTCAAACCATGTTCGGACTGGCTACTGATACCTTCCTGCTGCTCGACGCGCTGGTTACCATCGTCGGGCTGATCCTGCTGATCACCCACTTCAAGGTTCACCCCTTCGTCGCCCTCACCCTCGCGGCCGGCTTCCTGGGCCTGACTTCCGGCATGCCGGTGGCCAAGGTCATGAAATCGTTCCAGGACGGTTTTGGCGGCGTACTCGGCTTCGTCGGCATCGTGCTCGCCCTGGGCACCATGCTCGGCAAGCTGATGGCCGACTCCGGGGGCGCCGACCAGATTGCGCAAACCCTCATCCGCGCCTTCGGCAAGAAGAACGTGCATTGGGCGATGATGTTCGCCGCCTTCCTGGTGGGCATCCCGCTGTTCTTCGAAATCGGCTTTGTCCTGCTGATTCCACTGGTGTTCATCGTCGCCCGGCGCTCAGGCGTATCGTTGGTGAAAATCGGCATTCCGCTGCTGGCCGGCCTGTCGGTGGTGCACGGGCTGGTGCCACCGCACCCGGGCCCCTTGCTGGCGATCGGCATTTTCCATGCTGACATTGGCAAGACCATCTTCTACGGTCTGATCGTCGCACTGCCCACCGCGATCATCGCCGGCCCTCTGTTCGGCAACTTCATTTCCCGCTACATCCCGGGCAACCCGTCCCAGGAACTGATGGACCAGATCGCCAAGGAGTCCGATCAGGGCAACCTGCCAAGTTTCAGCATCACCCTGATCACCGTACTGCTGCCGGTCGCGTTGATGCTGCTGAAAACGTTCGCCGACGTGGTGCTGCCTGCCGAGCACATCGTGCGCCAGTGGATGGACCTGATCGGCCACCCGATCACCGCCCTGCTCGCCGCCCTGCTACTGGCCTTCTACACCTTCGGTTCGGCCCGCGGCTTCAACCGCCAGCAGATCATGAAGATGCTCGACCAGAGCCTGGCACCGACTGCCGCCATCGTGCTGATCGTCGGCGCTGGCGGTGGCTTCAAGCAAATGCTGGTGGACACCGGCGTAGGCAACGTGATCGGGCAGATGGCTGTGCAGGCAGAAATTTCGCCGATCATGCTGGCATGGCTGGTGGCGGCGGTGATTCGCATCGCGACCGGCTCCGCCACGGTCGCCACCATCACCGGCGCGGGTATCGTGGCGCCGGTGATCGACCTGGTGCCGGGGGTGAACCGTGAGCTGTTGGTACTGGCCACCGGTGCCGGCTCGCTGATCCTGTCGCATGTGAACGACGCCGGCTTCTGGCTGGTGAAGCAGTACTTCAACATGACCGTGGCAGAAACCTTCAAGACCTGGAGCATGATGGAGACGATCCTGTCCATCGTCGGCATCATTTTCATCATGTTGCTGTCGCTGGTGGTGTGACCGTTGATCGGGGTAATGGCACCTTGACGTTCCGGGTAAGGCCAAAGAGAAGTATGAGCCTTACCCGTACAGCAAAGGAGCCTGCCATGCCCCGCTCAATCATCCTGTCGATTGCCCTGCTCGCCTCGCCGCTGGCCTTTGCTGTCGGCACCGGTCCGACCTACCCCGACGACCCGCACAATGCGGCGCCACAGCCCGGCGTGGACAGCACCCTCAACCCGATCGAGAAGCCTTTGCCGCGGGACACCGACCCGCGCATACAGGGCAACGAACCGCAAAGCCCGCCGGCGCAGCAGAATGACAACCGCGATCTGCCGGGAATGGATGGCAGTGGGTCGGAAGGTACCGGCCGGCAAGGAGAAGGTAGTTCGGGCACAGGTAACCCTTGACGACACGGCCTGTACTACCACTGACGCTTGTCAGGCCGGGTCAGCCCCAACTTCTCGATCCGGTAACGCAGCATATCCCGCGACAACCCAAGCATCCGCGCCGACTTGGTCACGTTCCAGTCGGTGCGGTCCAGGGTCTTGCAGACAAGGTCACGCTCCATGTCAGGCAGGCTTGTACCCGGCTCTGGCTCGTGCCGCGGCATTTCGAACATGGCCGCCATCGGCTGTTGCGCCAACGGCTCGTCAACCAAGGTCATGCACAGGTTCAACTGATGCGCCTGGACCACCTCGTTCGGCGCCAGCAACACGGTCTGCTCCAGCATGTTGCGCAATTCACGCACATTGCCAGGCCAGCTATAACCGAGCATCAGGCTTTCGGCCTCGGCGGAAAAGCGCAGGTTCGGCTTGCCGTAACGCCGGCTATGGTGGGCAAGGAAATGCCGCGCCAGTAGCAGAATGTCCTGCCCGCGTGAATACAGGCGCGGCACCTTCAGGGCGATAATGCGAAGCCGGAAGAACAGGTCACGCCTGAATTTGCCCTGCTGCACCATTTGCTCCAGGTTACAGTTGGTGGCGCTGATCACCCGCAGATCCACCTTGCGTTCCTTCACCGCACCAATCCGGCGGATGCTGCGGTCTTCCAGCAACTTGAGCAGCTTGGCCTGCAGCACCAGGTCCATTTCGCCGATCTCGTCAAGGAACAGGGTGCCGCCATCGGCAGCCTCCACCAGCCCCACCCGGCGCTCCTTGGCATCGGTGAACGCGCCCTTCTCATGGCCAAACAGTTCAGCCTCAAGCAGGTTGGCAGGGATCGAAGCGCAATTGAACTCGATGAACGGCCCTTTACTGCGCGAACCATCAAAATGCAGGGCGCGGGCCACCAGTTCCTTGCCCGTACCGGTCTCGCCTTCGATCAGCACCGGTGGCAGGTCGTCACTGGCCATGCGCCGCTCGGCATCGAGCACCTGGCGCAGGGTGTGCTTGAGGGTGAGCATCACCGGTGACTCGCCGATCAATGCCTGCAATCCGGACTTCTGCGCCTCGCGCTCCTGGTAGAACGACAGTGTGCGCTCCATACGCTCGGTAGCCAGGGCCTTGTCCAGGGTCAGTTTGAGCTCGGCCAGTACCACCGGCTTGGTCAGGTAATGAAAGGCGCCCTCCTTCATCGCCTGCACGGCATCTTCGACATTGCCGTAGCCGGTCATCATGATCACTTTAAGGTCCGGCGCGTGGGCCACCAGCGTCCGCAGCAGGTCGTGCCCGCTCATGCCTGGCAACGAGTTGTCGGTCAGCACCGCGTCAGGTTGCGCCCGCTTGATCTGCTCCAGCGCCAGCTCCGCGCTGTGACACACGATGACTTCGTAGCCCTTGAGGCTGAGGTAGGTGCGAATGTTGTCGGCAAGGATTTCATCATCCTCGACGACCAGGATGCTGTGCTCCATGTTCCCCTCCCGCTGCAATATTGAATGTAAGGCTGACGCGGGTTCCTTCCTCTTCGCGGCTGCTCAGGCTGACCGAGCCGCCAAAACGTTCCATGATGCGTTTGACCAGGGCCAGGCCTACACCGAGGCCACCCTGTTTGGTCGTGAAGAACGGTTTGAACACCATCCGTTCCTGCTGTTGGCTCATGCCTTTGCCCGTGTCGGTCAGCACGAACTCGGCACGCTGGCCTTCTTGCACATTGACCTGGGCATTGAGCATCCCGCCCGCGGGCATGGCCTCCAGGGCGTTGGAAAACAGGCTGTTGAGAATCTGCGTAAGCTGCAGCGGCTGGCTGACCACCCACTGCACGTCAGGCCCTTCGAAATGAAAGCGCACGCCGTTGCGTTCGATCTGCTGGGCGAAGGCCAGGTGGGTGTCCTCGATGGCCGCCACCAAGTCCACGGCCTCGGGTTCGTCACTGGCCGGGCGTAGCGACACCAGCAGGTCGCGCACCCAGCGCGACATGCGGTCGACCTGGCTGATGATGTCAGTGATGTTCTTCTGCGCAGCAGGGTTGGCGGTTTCCTGGGCAAGTTCGGCGCTGGAGCGAATGTTGGCCAGCGGGTTACGCATGCTGTGAGCCACGGCCGACGACATTTCTCCCAGCGCCACGTAGGTTTCGCTTGCCACCAGCCGCTCCTGCTGCAGGTGCAGCATGTGCGCCGCACGGCGCACGATCCAGAACAGGCCGAAGTAGATCAACGCCCCACCCACCAGTGTCGAGGCCCAGATCAGCACATAGCCACGCTGGATGCGCCGAATGAGGTCCTGCGGCTCCTTGTAGATTTCCACCATGGCCAGTACCTGCTCACCCTGGCTGTCGAACAGCGGGATGTAGTTCTCGATGAACAGGTAACGCGGTGCGCGCTGGAACTTCTGCTCTTCGCGATCCTCGGCGGCCTTGTGATAACTGGCCGACACCGCCTTGCGCGAGCGGAAGGCGCGCTCAAGATCGCCATCAACTTCTATCTGCTTGCCAATCAGCTCTACGTTGGTGGACCAGACAATGGTGCGGTCGCGGGCATAGACGTTGGCCAGCAAAGTGTCCGGCAGGTGCTCGACATGATCGAGGAACTCGACGCGGGTCGATTCGGCCAAGGCCGGGGTGAACTGCAAGTGCTGCAGGTCCAGCCGCGGGTCCAGCAATTCGCCCATGGTGGTGCCAGGCGGCAATTGCGAATGACGCACTTCAGCCTGGGCCATTGACTGAATGAACTGCGCGGTGAGCATGGCATCGCGCTGCACGCTGTCGCGCACCACGAAGCGCGTCGAAACGTAACCCAGCCCACCTGCCACCGCGGTAATGATCAACAGGCTGATCACCGAAAACCAGCGCAGCAGGTTGAATTCACGCAAGGGTACGGCCCGTCCGCTGGCGGTCGCATTGGCCTTGTCGGGCGCTTCGTCTTCCAGCATCTGCATCGCGTGGTTCCCGCGCAGGGCGTACGTTCAGAACTGCATCAAGGCCACTGGCAACAGCCACTGGGTAGCAATCCACCTGGGCAGTCGCAGCTGCCATTTGTCGCGTGTCGCGCTTCACAAACTTCGCTGCAAAAATTCGGCCAGCAGGACCATACCAAATTAAAAACTTTATTTTTCAGTAGGTTGAGATAACTTATTGAGAATGATTAGAGGATCATTCCCCACATCTGGGTGATTATCACCCAAAAACATAAATCCTTTTTCTATCAATACCTTACTAAATCATATTGATGTCATTTGACATATTCAGGCCAGCCGGAAGCTTAACGAAACCCGCGTGCCATGGCCTTCGCTGCTGCTGAGCCGGACCGTACCACCGAAACGTTCCATGATGCGTTTCACCAGCACCAGCCCCACCCCCAGCCCACCCTGTTTGGTGGTAAAGAACGGTCGAAAAGCCATACGCTGCTGCTCTTCGTTCATTCCCTTGCCGTTGTCGGACAGGCGCAAAATCAGGCTGCGCCGGTTGTGACGTACCACCTCGATACGCAACCGCCCGCCCTGTTCCATCGACTCCAAGGCATTGGCAATCAGGCTACTGAATACCTGGCGCAGCAGTACCGGGTGCCCCAACACCTGCACGGCCGGTAAGGGTTGCAGGTCCAGGCTTACCCCGCTGCGCGCCAGCGGCACAGCGTAGGTCTGCAGGCTTTCCTGCAACGCCTGCGGCAAGTCCACTGCCATTGCCTCGTCGTTCAACGGGCGCAGTGACTGCAGCATCTGGCGGATCCACTGCGACATGCGATCGACCTGGCTGATGATATCGTTGACCTGGCGTTGCGCCGGGCCTTCGTCGAACGCCTGAGCCAGTTCGGCACTTGAGCGGATACTGGCCAGTGGGTTGCGCAAGCTATGGGCCACCGCCGAAGACACCTCACCCAGTGCCACGTAGGTTTCGCTGCTGATCAGTCGTTTCTGCTGCACCGCCAGCAGCCGTGCGGCGCGGTGCATGATGCCGTAAAGGCCGACATAGACCAGTGCAGCGCCGACCGTGATAGCCAACCAGATCAGGATCAGGCCACGTTCGATGCGTACGATCAGGTCGTGGGGCTCCTTGTAAATCTCGACCATCGCTGTGACCCGATCGCCATCGGCATCGAACAGCGGAATGTAGTTCTCGATGAACAACTGCTTGGGCGGGGTGATGAACTTCTGCTCGGCGCGCGCCTGTTCGAAATTGTGGTAGCTGGCCGAGACCCGCATCTTGTACTCGAAAGCCTGATCCAGGTCTTCGTCGCCTTCGATCAGCTTGCCGATCAGCGCCGGGTTGCTGGACCAGATCACTGTGCGGTCCAAGGCGTAAATATTGGCCAGCAGCATATCGGGCAGGTGAGCGATATGGTCAAGGAACTCGCCACGGGCCTTGCGCCGGGCTTGCGGGTCGACGTCGGGCAAGTTATCGCGGTCGGTGCGCGGATCGAGCAGTTCGCCCATGGTCCGCACATTGGGGATCGACACATGGCGCACTTCGGCATCGGCAATGGAGGTGATGAACTGTGCGGTGAGTAACGCATCACGCTCGACGCTCTCGTCGATGATGAAGCGGCTGGAAATCAGCCCCAGCCCGGCAGCCACCGAGAGAATGATGGCCAGACTGACCCAGGCATACCAGCGCAGCAGGTTGAATGGCTTGCGCGGGGCGGCCAGCTCGCTACCGGCAGGCACTTCAAGAGTGACGGAACGAGGGGCGACGTCCATAACGGACTCCTCAGCTGGGCACCTTCAGATGGTTATAGCCCAGACTTGGGGAAACCATAGTATTAAATTGATGGCATCCGCCGAAGGGTATTTATTCCCTCCTCACCTACCCGAAACAGCCTGAGGGTGGCGCGGCCCCTGCGGGGATGCGTGAGCTGCACGCCCGTTGTTACAACGACGAATCATCAGCCAACCCTTGCAACTTTCGATACTCCCGCAGCACCGTGGGCACATAGCGCCGTGTCTCGGCAAACGGCGGCACGGCACCACGCCGCAGCACAGCATCCGGGCCGGCGTTGTAGGCCGCCACAGCCAAGGTGATGTCGTTGTCGAACAGGGTGAGCATCTGCTTGAGGTAGCGTGCCCCGCCCTGCACATTGTCTTCCGGGTCCAGGCGGTCTTGCACCCCCATCTCGCGGGCGGTGTCCGGCATCAGTTGCATCAACCCCACTGCACCCGCCCGCGAACGGGCTTTGGGGTTGTAGCCGGACTCGGCCTTGATCACCGCGTGCAGCAGCGCCGGCGGCAGGTTGTGGAGGCGCGCAGCCGTGGCGACTACCTCGGCGTAAGGGCGGCCGGTGATCATCTGCGCGTTGACCGGCCCGCCCTGGGCCAGCGGCTCGCTGATCACCTTCTCATAGTGTCGCCCTGGTCGATGGACATTGGTCAGTACGTAGCCACCCTTGGCATCGATTGAGATGTACACATCGGCCTGGGCAGCACCTGCCGCCAGCCAGATCAAACCGAGGATGAGTCCACGCATGCCGGTCGCCTCTTCGTCGTGGCCCCCGATGTGGGGGAAATGCCCCGGAAAACCCGAGGACATTCACCACGACGCAAGCACTGTGCCGCTTCCTGTGCCGCATGGCGCAAGGCTCCAAGGCAGACGTGCACGGCTGTTGCATGGTGCATGTCAACGCTTGTCCCCATGCAGTGGAGGGTTTCACCATGCAGCGCAGAACCAACCCGCAACGTGGCTTCACTCTGCTTGAACTCCTGGTGGTACTGGTAGTACTCGGCCTGCTGGCCGGCATCGTCGCCCCCAAATACTTCAGTCAGCTAGGCCGCTCCGAGGCCAAGGTAGCGCGGGCGCAGATCGAGGGGCTGAGCAAGGCCCTGGACTTGTACCGTCTGGAGGTCGGCCACTACCCCAACAGCGAACAAGGCTTGCAGGCGCTGGTGGTCGCGCCCAGTGGCGAGGCTCGCTGGACCGGCCCGTACCTGCAGAAGGCCGTGCCGCAAGACCCGTGGGGCCGCCCTTATATCTACCGGCAACCTGGCGAGAACGGCGGTGAGTACGACCTGCTGTCGATGGGCAAGGACGGCCAGCCGGGTGGCGATGGCGAAAATGCCGAAGTTACCAACTGGCAGTAAGGAGAGCAGCCATGCGCTACAGCCTCAAGGCCCTGGGTAGGCAGGGCGTGGTGCAGTTGCAGATCGACGCCGAGGACGCCGACCAGGCCCGCCGCCAGGCCGAAGACCAAGGCCTGCGTGTGCTCAGCCTGCGCAGCAGCGGCGGCGCTCTGCGCGGCATGGCCTGGCGCCGTGAAGCGGCGTTCGACCTGGTGCTGTTCAGCCAGGAACTGTCAACCTTGCTCAATGCCGGCCTGCCGCTGATCGACGCACTGGAGAGCCTGGCGGAGAAGAGCCCGGCAGCGACAGCGCGCAAGGTGCTCGCCGAGCTGGTGCGCCAGCTGTACGAGGGCCGCTCGCTGTCCCAGGCGCTGGGCCAGCAACCGCGGGTATTCCCGCCGCTGTATGTGGCGCTGGTGCAGTCCAGCGAACGCACCGGTGCTCTGGGCGACGCCCTCACCCGCTACATCAGCTATCGCCAGCGCCTGGACCTGGTCCGGCAGAAACTGGTGGGTGCCTCGGTCTACCCGTTACTGCTGTTGCTGGTGGGAGGCGGTGTGGTGCTGTTCCTGCTCGGCTATGTGGTGCCGCGTTTCAGCCTGGTGTTCGAGGGCATGGGCACCGAACTACCCTGGCTATCCCGGGTGCTGATGCAGGTCGGCCTGTTTCTGCATGCCCAGCAAGCGCCACTGGCGCTGGGTACCCTCGGTGGGGTCGCGGCGCTTTGGCTGCTACGCCGGCACCCGCGTGTACGGTACTGGGCCTCCTGCCAACTGCGGCGCCTGCCCGCACTGCACCAGCGCCTGATGATGTACGAGCTGGCGCGTTTCTATCGCTCGCTGGGCATCCTGCTGCAAGGCGGGATTCCCATCCTCACCGCCATGGGCATGGCCCGCGGCCTGCTCGGCAACGCAGCAGCACAGGGCCTGGAGCAGGCCAGCCAGCGGGTGGGCGAAGGGCTGCCGCTCTCCGATGCACTCGCGGCCGGGCACCTGGTGACGCCGGTATCCCTGCGCCTGCTGCGCGCTGGCGAGCAGTCTGGCAACCTGGGCGAGATGCTGGAGCGCTGCGCCGACTTCCATGATCAGGAAATCGGCCGCTGGGTGGAATGGTTCGTCAAACTGTTCGAGCCGCTGTTGATGACCTTCATCGGCCTGCTGATCGGCCTGATCGTGATCCTCATGTACATGCCAATCTTCGAGCTGGCCTCAAGTATTCATTGAATGGCCAGGCCCAGGCTTTCGCGTAACGTAGTGCCCGCGCAGGCGGTGCCCTGCGTGCAACCCTGGCAGCCATCGATAGTTGATCCCCACTTATCATTCAGCGTGATATTAACCTTCGTCCCGTTCGATTCGTGCCTCGCGCGCAACACACTCACACTCCGCCCACTACTAATACTTTGGCGGAGTTCTCCATGGAACAATCACTCAAACCTTTGCGCTTCCCCCTCGCTGCCCTGGCAGTGGTGGTGATCAGCGCTTGCGGTCGAACCCCCGACGCCGTGCAGGCTCCCGCCGCGCCGAAGGTAAGTGTGGCCAAGGTGATCGAACAACCGATCACCGAATGGGACGAGTTCACCGGCCGCCTCGAAGCCCCGGAAACCGTCGAAGTGCGCCCGCGGGTCTCCGGCCAGATCGACCAGGTCGCCTTCACCGAAGGCGCCCAGGTCAAGAAAGGCGACCTGCTGTTCCAGATCGACCCGCGCCCGTTCCAGGCTGAAGTCCGCCGTCTCGAAGCCCAACTGCAACAGGCCAAGGCCACCGCCATCCGCAGCGCCAACGAAGCCCGCCGTGGTGAACGCCTGCGTGACAGCAACGCCATCTCCGCCGAACTGGCCGAATCGCGCAGCAGTGCCGCCGCCGAAGCCCGTGCCGGCGTCGATGCGATCCAGGCCCAGCTCGACCTGGCACGCCTGAACCTCAGCTTCACCCGCGTCACCGCGCCCATCAGCGGCCGTGTCAGCCGCGCCGAGTTCACCGCCGGCAACATCGTCACCGCCGATGTCACCCCGCTGACCAGTGTGGTGTCCACCGACAAGGTCTACGCCTACTTCGACGCCGACGAGCGCGTGTACCTCAAGTACACCCAGCTGGCCCGTGAAGGCCAGCGTAGCCAGAGCACCCCGGTATACCTGGGCCTGACCAACGAAAGCGGCAACCCGCACCTGGGCCAGATGAACTTCGTCGACAACCAGGTCAACCCGCGCACCGGCACCATCCGCGGGCGCGCGGTATTCGACAACAGCAACGGCCAGTTCACCCCGGGCCTGTATGCGCGCCTGAAGCTGGTCGGCAGCGCCCAGTACGACGCCATGCTGATCAACGACGAAGCCGTGGGCACCGACCTTGGCAAGAAGTTTGTGCTGGTCATGGACAAGGACAACAAAGCCACCTATCGCGCCGTGGAACTGGGGCCAAAGCTGGAAGGCTTGCGCATCGTGCGCAGCGGCCTGGGCAAGGACGACCGCATCGTGGTCAAGGGCCTGCAGCGCGTGCGCCCTGGTTCGCCGGTAACCCCGGAAGAAACACAGATGGCCAGCGAACAAACCCTCGCCGCCCTCGCCCAGCAGCGTCAGGCCCTGGAGGCCAGCAACCCGGCGCCGAAGGTGGCGGGCAACAACGTGAAAGTCGCCAGCGCCCAGGCGCCACGCGGTTAAGGGACCCTACCGATGAACTTCTCGAAATTCTTCATTACCCGGCCGATCTTCGCCGCGGTGCTGTCGCTGGTGCTGCTGATCGCGGGTTCCATCTCGCTGTTCCAGCTGCCGATCAGCGAATACCCCGAAGTGGTGCCGCCCACCGTGGTGGTGCGCGCCAACTTCCCCGGCGCCAACCCCAAGGTCATCGGCGAAACCGTTGCCGCGCCACTGGAGCAGGCCATTACCGGTGTGGAGAACATGCTGTACATGTCCTCCCAGTCCACTGCGGACGGCAAGCTGACGCTGACCATCACCTTCGCCCTGGGTACCGACCTGGACAACGCCCAGGTGCAGGTGCAGAACCGCGTCACCCGTACCCAGCCCAAGCTGCCCGAGGAAGTGACCCGTATCGGTATCACCGTCGACAAGGCCTCGCCTGACCTGACCATGGTCGTGCACCTGACCTCGCCGGACAACCGCTACGACATGCTCTATCTGTCCAACTACGCCATCCTCAACATCAAGGACGAGCTGGCGCGCCTGGGCGGCGTAGGCGACGTGCAGCTGTTTGGCATGGGCGACTACTCGCTGCGCGTCTGGCTGGACCCGAACAAGACCGCTTCGCGCAACCTGACAGCCAGTGATGTGGTCGCGGCAATCCGTGAGCAGAACCGCCAGGTGGCCGCCGGCCAGCTGGGCGCGCCACCTGCCCCAGGTTCGACCAGCTTCCAGCTGTCGATCAATACCCAGGGCCGTCTGGTCAACGAGGAAGAGTTCGAGAACATCATCATCCGCGCCGGTGCCGATGGCGAGATCACCCGCCTGAAAGACATCGCCCGGGTCGAACTCGGCTCCAGCCAGTACGCCCTGCGCTCGCTGCTGAACAACCAGCCGGCGGTGGCCATCCCGATTTTCCAGCGCCCAGGCTCCAACGCCATCGAGATCTCCGACGAAGTGCGGGCGAAAATGGCCGAGCTTAAAAAGGACTTCCCGGAAGGGATGGACTACAGCATCGTCTATGACCCGACCATCTTCGTGCGCGGCTCGATCGAAGCAGTGGTGCACACCCTGTTCGAAGCCTTGGTGCTGGTGGTACTGGTGGTGATCCTGTTCCTGCAGACCTGGCGCGCCTCGATCATCCCACTGCTGGCTGTGCCAGTCTCGCTGATCGGTACCTTCGCGGTCATGCACCTGTTCGGTTTCTCACTCAACGCACTGTCGTTATTCGGGCTGGTGCTCGCCATCGGTATCGTGGTGGACGATGCCATCGTCGTGGTGGAGAACGTCGAACGTAACATCGGGCTGGGCCTGAAGCCGCTGGAAGCCACGCAAAAAGCCATGAGCGAAGTGACCGGGCCGATCATCGCCACCGCCCTGGTGCTGTGCGCGGTGTTCGTACCTGCAGCGTTCATTTCCGGCCTGACCGGGCAGTTCTACAAGCAGTTCGCCCTGACCATCGCCATCTCGACTGTCATTTCGGCGTTCAACTCGCTGACCCTGTCGCCAGCCTTGGCCGCGGTGCTGCTCAAGGACCATCACGCACCCAAGGACCGTTTCTCGCGGTTCCTCGACAAGCTGCTGGGCAGCTGGCTGTTCTCCCCTTTCAACCGGTTCTTCGACCGGGCCAGCCACAGCTACGTCGGTGGCGTGCGCCGCGTCATCCGCTCCAGCGGCATCGCCCTGTTCGTGTATGCCGGCCTGATGGGCCTGACCTACCTCGGTTTCTCGTCCACGCCGACCGGTTTCGTGCCGGCCCAGGACAAGCAGTACCTGGTGGCCTTCGCCCAACTGCCGGACGCGGCCAGCCTCGACCGTACCGAAGCGGTGATCAAGCGCATGAGCGAAATCGCCCTCAAGCAGCCTGGCGTGGCCGACTCGGTAGCCTTCCCGGGCCTGTCGATCAACGGTTTCACCAACAGCCCTAACAGCGGCATCGTGTTCACCCCGCTCAAGCCATTCGATGAGCGCAAGGACCCGAGCCAGTCGGCGGCAGCCATCGCAGCCGCGCTGAATGCCCAGTTCGCCGACATCCAGGACGCCTACATCGCCATCTTCCCACCGCCGCCGGTACAGGGCCTGGGGACGATTGGCGGCTTCCGTCTGCAAATCGAAGACCGTGGCAACCTAGGTTACGAAGCGCTGTACAAGGAAACCCAGAACATCATCGCCAAGAGCCACAATGTCCCAGAGCTGGCAGGCCTGTTCACCAGCTACCAGGTCAACGTGCCGCAAGTCGATGCCGCCATCGACCGGGAAAAGGCCAAGACCCACGGTGTGGCGATTACCGACATCTTCGACACCCTGCAGGTTTACCTGGGCTCGCTGTACACCAACGACTTCAACCGCTTTGGCCGCACTTATCAGGTCAACGTCCAGGCCGAGCAGCAGTTCCGCCTTGATGCCGAGCAGATCGGCCAACTGAAGGTGCGCAACAACCTTGGCGAGATGATCCCGCTGGCGACCTTCCTCAAGGTCAGCGACACCTCCGGGCCGGACCGGGTCATGCACTATAACGGCTTCATCACTGCCGAGATCAACGGCGCTGCCGCCCCGGGCTACAGCTCTGGTCAGGCGGAAGCTGCGATCGAGAAGCTGCTGAAAGAGGAACTGCCCAACGGCATGACCTTCGAGTGGACCGACCTGACCTACCAGCAGATCCTCTCGGGCAATACCGCATTGCTAGTGTTCCCGCTGTGCGTACTGCTGGCGTTCCTGGTGCTGGCCGCCCAGTACGAAAGCTGGAGCCTGCCGCTGGCGGTGATCCTGATCGTGCCGATGACCCTGCTGTCGGCCATCACCGGTGTGATCGTATCGGGTGGCGACAACAACATCTTCACCCAGATCGGCCTGATCGTACTGGTGGGCCTGGCGTGCAAGAACGCGATCCTGATCGTCGAGTTCGCCAAGGACGAACAGGCCAAGGGCCTCGATCCGCTGGCTGCGGTGCTGGAAGCCTGCCGCCTGCGTCTGCGGCCGATCCTGATGACCTCGATCGCCTTCATCATGGGTGTGGTGCCCCTGGTGTTCAGCTCCGGTGCAGGTTCGGAAATGCGCCATGCCATGGGGGTGGCGGTGTTCTCGGGGATGATCGGCGTGACCGTGTTCGGCCTGTTCCTGACCCCGGTGTTCTTCTTCCTGATCCGCCGTTTCGTCGAGCGTCGCCAGGCCCGCAAGGCTGAACACGCGCAAGTGCTGGAGAACCATGCATGAACCTGCTCAAACCCTTGACCCCAAGCTTGCTGGCACTGGCCCTGGCGGCCTGTGCGGTAGGCCCGGACTACCAGGCGCCAGCCACTGAACCTGCACAACTGGGCAGCGATGTGCAGGCCAAGGCCTACGACCGTAGCCGCTTCGAGAGCCTATGGTGGAAGCAGTTCGACGACCCGGTGCTGAACCAGCTGGTGCAGGCTTCGCTGGACGGCAACCGTGACTTGCGCGTAGCGTTCGCCCGCCTGAAGTCCGCTCGCTCGATACGTGAAGATGCCGAGAACGACCCGTTCCCGGTGGTCACCAGCCGTGCCAGCAGCGATCTCGGCAAAGGTCAGATTCCCGGCCAGACCACCGAACGGGTCAATAGCGAGCGCTACGACCTGGGCCTGGACATGGCCTGGGAACTTGACCTGTTCGGGCGCATCCAGCGCCAGATCGAAGCCAGCGAAGCCCAGGAAGCGGTGGCCGCCGCCGACCTGCAACAGTTGCAGGTCAGCCTGATCGCCGAGCTGGTCGATGCCTACGGGCAGCTGCGCGGTGCCCAGTTGCGCGAGAAGATCGCCCTGGCCAACCTCAAGACCCAGCAGGAATCGCGCACCATCACCGAAACCCTGCGCGATGCGGGCGTGGGCAATGACCTCGACGTGGTGCGCGCCGATGCGCGCCTGGCCGGGGTCGAAGCCACCGTGCCGCAACTGCAAGCCGAACAGGCACGGGCGCGGCATCGCATCGCCACCCTGCTCGGCCAGCGCCCTGACGCGCTCAGTGTAGACCTGTCGCCCAAGGCCCTGCCGGCCATCGCCAAGGCGCTGCCGGTCGGTGACCCGGGTGAGCTGTTGCGCCGCCGCCCGGACATCCGCAGCGCCGAGCGCCAGCTGGCGGCCGCCACCGCCAACGTGGGCGTGGCCACCGCCGACCTGTTCCCGCGCGTCAGCCTCAGTGGCTTCCTCGGCTTTACCGCCGCCCGCGGCTCGCAGATCGGCTCGTCGGCGGCCAACGCCTGGGCACTGGGCCCGAGCATTACCTGGGCGGCCTTCGACCTGGGCAGCGTGCGGGCCCGCCTGCGCGGCGCCAAGGCCGATGCCGAAGGGGCACTGGCCAACTACGAACAGCAGGTGCTGCTGGCACTGGAAGAGTCGGCCAACGCCTTCAGCGATTACGACAAGACCCAGCAGCGTCTGCTGTCGCTGATGCGCCAGAGCGACGCCAGCCGCAAGGCGGCAGAACTGGCCTCGATTCGCTATCGCGAGGGTACCGTGGACTATCTGGTACTGCTCGATGCCGAACGTGAGCGGCTAAGTGCTGAAGATGCACAAGCTCAGGGTGAAGTCGACCTTTATCGCGGCATCGTCTCGATCTACAAGGCCCTGGGTGGCGGCTGGCAACCGGAGACGGTGGCCAGCGCACACTGATTCCACTGCCTCAACGACTCCTTTGGTTGGCTCCTCCCCCAACCGTTTGCCCCGCAGGCCTTGGCCCGCGGGGCTTTTTTATGTTTGCCATCGTATTCACCCCAATACGCAGTGCATGGAATGCCACCTCAGGCCTGGCGCCTGGCGAGCGGCGTGCCCGGTTCGGTTGCATTTACCCCCCGGCTGGCCCAAGCTCTGCCCTTCCCGCCGCCACGGATCGTCCGATGCCCAGACGCAACCGCTACCTGATCGCCCTGCTGTTGTCGATTCTGGTATCGGCCCTGTTCGGCTACCTGTGGCGCGACGCCCCGCCAACCCCGCCGACCTTGCCAGCACACAGCTACGCCAAGGCGCTGCGCCAGGCCCACGACGGCCAGCCCGGTGCCGCACGGGTGCTGTACCAGCAATTGCAACGAACCGACCTGCCTGCGATCCGCCGTGCGGCGCTGTACGCCGAGTTGCCCAACTACCCCTCGCCGCAGGCATTGAAACTGGCCCGCCAGGACCTGGAAAATGCCGAGCCGCTGGTGCGTCGAGCGGCCATTGCCAGTATCCGTCGCCTGTTACCGCCAGCACAGCGCAGCCTGGTACTCGGCCCGCTGCTGGACGACCGTGAGCAAAGCGTGCGTTTTGCCGCCGTGGATGCGCTGCTGGGCCTCGATCCCGACGCCATCGGCCTCTATTTCGGCCCCCTGCAGTCAGCCCTGGAGCAATACCAGCAAGCCCTCGAGCAACAGCCTGAAGATGCCGACGCCCAAGTGCACCTGGCGCGCCTGTACCTGCACGAAAACGACTACACGCACGCTGCTGTGGCCTTGCAACGTGCGCTCGCGGTTGCCCCCGACAACCTCGATGCCCTGGCGACTCAGGTACGCCTGCTCGAGCGCCAGGGCCACCACGACGCCTCCCGCCAGGTGCTGGGCAAAGCCCTGGCGCTGAGCCCCGACTCGGCCTTTCTGCAGTATGAGCTTGGGCTTTGGCTGAAGCGCCACGAACAGCGCGAGTACGCCTTGCTGGCCCTGTCCCGCGCCGTCGAACTGGACCCGGACAACGCCGATTACCGTTATACCCTGGCGGTCACCCTGCATGAGCTGGACCAGCTCGACGCCGCCCAGAAGCAACTGGAAACCGTGCTCAATCGCCAGCCAGCCAATCGCCGGGCGCGGGTGCTGCTGATCCAGTACTGGAAAGAGTCCGGTCAACTGCAGAACGTGCAAGTATCGCTCGCCGAGCTGGAGCGCCAGAACCCGGACGACCCTGCGCTGCAACAGGGCCTGTAGGCAGTGCCTGGATTCAGTTGAACCCTGAGCCTGTGCCAGGGTCCAGTGGGTATCAGGCCACCCTAAAGGAGAGTCGTTTTGGCCAGTTCGTTGGCGCTGGATGAACGTGCCTTGATCCTCGCACCGCCACAACTGGCGGCGGATACCTCACGTCTGCTGACTTCTGCCGGCATCAACAGCCTCTGCGCGGTCGACTTGGCCAACCTGCAGGCGCGTCTGGCCGAAGGCGCAGGCTTGGCGATCATTGCCGAGCAGGTGTTCAGCCAAGGCCCAAGCGCCTTGCTGCAGGCATTCATCGACCAGCAACCGAGCTGGTCGGATTTGCCCATCGTGCTGCTGAGCCAGAGCGCCTGGTCGGCCGCTGGCGTGAGTCATCATCCGGTGGGCAATCTTCTATGGCTGGGCGCGCCCTACGAAAATGCCCAGTTACTGCACATCACCCGATCCGCGCTGCGCAACCGCCGGCGACAGTACGTTACACGTGATCAACTCCATGGCATGCAGCAGCGCCTGGACAGCCAGCCTTCAACGCCGGAAGAAGAGCAGGACCGCGGTGAGTTCGCCCGCTGCCAGGCACGCAAGATGGAGGCCATCGGCCAACTGGCCGGCGGCGTGGCGCATGACTTCAACAACCTGCTCACCAGCATCAGCGGCAGCTTTGAACTTATCCAGCGGCGCCTGAGCAAAGGCCGCGGCGAGGGACTGGATAGCGTTCTGTGCATGGGCCGCGAGGCCGTTTCACGCGCCGCCCGTCTGACCCATCGCCTGCTTGCCTTCTCTTCCCGCCAATCGCTGCACAGCCAACGTATAGACCTGCCTACCTTGCTCAATACAGAGCGCCTCGAAGCTTGCCTGAGCCCGTCGATAACCCTGCAAGTGCACGCGGCCAAAGACCTGTGGCCTGTGGAGGCGGATGACCAGCAGTTGCAAGAAGCCCTCGGCAACCTGCTGCTCAATGCCAGCGAGGCCATGCCCAACGGTGGCCTGCTACGCATCGAGGCGAACAATCATCACATCGCCACCGAGCAGACTGCGGACGGCGCTTTGCGCACTGGCGACTATGTGCGACTGCGAATCACCGACAACGGCCAAGGGATGGCGCAAAGCACGCTGGAGCACGCCTTCGAACCGTTCTTCAGCACCAAGGCGACCGGCCAGGGCATTGGCCTGGGGTTGTCGATGGTGTACGGCTTCAGCAAGCAGTCCCATGGGCATATCACCCTCAGCAGCGAGATTGGCCAGGGAACCCAGGTGGAACTGTATTTGCCACGCCATGTCGACCAGGCCCTGCCATCCAGCGAGCCTGTGCCGCCCAGACAAGATGGCTGCAGCCGACAGGTGCTGATTGTCGAGGACGATCCTCATGTGCGCCAACTGCTGTGCCAGGCGCTGTGCGAAAACGGCTTCCCCTGCCAAAGCGCAGGCGACGCAAGCGAGGGACTGAAGGTGCTGAGCTCGGCACAACCGGTGGATTTGCTGATCACCGATGTGGGCTTGCCCGGCATGAACGGCCGGCAACTGGCAGAAATTGCCCGCAACCTGCGGCCTCGATTACCGGTGCTGTTCATCACCGGTTACGCGGAAACGGCCATGGCCCGCGAAGGCTTCCTGGGCGCAGGCATGCACCTGATCTGCAAGCCCTTCGAGTTGCAGCAGTTGCAGGCGCGAGTGACACAGATTCTAGGCAAGCCTTGAAGCGCCTTACACGTCAAGCAGGCGTAGCGCCTCATCGGCAAGCAGCGCCAGCGAAAACGGCTTGTTCAACAATGCCGTGCCCGGCTGATCGAGCAATTGCGCTTCAATGGACTGATCCGCATAACCGGTGATGAACAGTATTTTCTGCTGTGCAAGCTGCATGCGCATGGCCTTCGCCACTTGCCGGCCACTGAACCCACCTGGCAAACCGATATCGGTGATGACCAGGTCGAAAGGGCCGCCATGGCGGAAGCGCTCCAGTGCGCTACTGGCATCGCCCACATCCGTGACGTCAAATCCACGCTCAGTCAGGTACTCGCGCATGACCGCGCGCAGATCAAGCGCGTCATCCACCAGCAGCAGGCGCTTGCCCAGTGCCATGTGCTGCGAAAGCGGTACCGGCACGGGTTCATCCGGAACCGGCTCATGGCACCTGGGGAAAAGCATGGACACCTTGGTGCCCTGCTCTGGCGCCGACTCGATCCAGGCATACCCGCCCGACTGACGGACGAAGCCATATACCATCGACAGACCAAGCCCGGCCCCACGCCCGAGAGGTTTGGTTGTGTAAAACGGCTCAAAAGCCCTGGCGATATCCACCACTGCCATGCCATGGCCATCATCTTCGACATGCAACGCCACATAGTCGCCTGGCGGCAAGCCACTTTCATCCGGGAAAAACGCAGTCAGCCGTTCGTTCACGCTGCTGATGGTGACATTCCCTTGTTCCAGGCACGCTTCACGCGCATTGGCACACAAGTTGATCAAGGCATTCTCGAGCTGGGGCACGTCCAGGCTCACTGCCCAAGGTGCAATGTCCAGTCGCCAGTGCAAACGCATCTCTGCCCCCAACGCCCGCAGCAACAGGGGTTCGCTCAAACGTAACTGCCGCTTGAAGTCCAGTGGCCGAGGGGCCAATGGCTGATGGCGGGAAAATGCGATCAACCGATGGGTCAGGTCCATGGCCCGCTGCACCGCGTCGCGCGCTACGTCCACGTAGGCCTCCACACGCTCTAGCCGCCCCTCCTGCAGGCGCCGCTGCAGCAGTTCGAGGCTGCCACCAATACCGGACAGCAAGTTGTTCATTTCATGGCCCATGCCGCCCGCCAACTGGCCAACCACCTCCATACGCTCGCTGTTGTGCATCAGCATCTCTGCCTGACGCGCAGCCTCTTCACGGTCTGCGGTGATGTCGCGGCCAACCGCTGTCAGCAGGCTGCCGTCAAACCGCGCACTCCAGCGAAACCAATGGTAGTGACCATCGCGGTGTCGCAGGCGGATCTCCAACTGCTCCGCGTGGCTGCATTGCAGCAGCTCGGACACTGCCAATTGCACTTCGGCACGCTCTGTCGGGTGCACCAGCTGCATCACCGACATCGCCTGCACGTGTTCTTCTGTCCAGCCCAGAATGCGGTACCAGGCCGGGTTGGCAGCATGCAGTTTCAATTCAGGGGTGAGCGTCATCATCGCTTCGCGCGACAGCAACCAGAACTGCTCTCGCTCGGCCACATGCTGCTCAACCTGGCGTTCAAAGCTCTGCACCTGCTCACGCCAATGGCGGTGGGCTTCGACGCTGGCCGTGGTCTCGATCACCGTATGCAGAAACCCCGCCACGTTACCGAGTTCATCGTGCAGGGGGGCATAACCGAATGCGCACCATAGCGGTTCGGCGCCTTCACTGCGGACGATACGCAAGGGTAGGTCCTCGACAAAACTCGACTGGCCTTCCAGTGCCTTGAACACCCAGGGTCCCACTGCAGGCCAGATATCACTCCACAGGGTATCGAACGCCATGCCCAGCGCATCCGGTAATGCCCGCAACGCCCGGTAGCCATCGTTATGCACTACACACAGGTCGGGCCCCCAGACCACCGCACACGGGAAGGGTGACAAATGCATCATGTCCACGGCAATGCGCAACGAAGCCGGCCAGCGCGACAATGGCCCAAGCGAGGTACGCCACCAGTCGAACTGGGCAATACGTTCCCCCATCGGCGCGATCAATGGCAAAACAGGCGACTGCAGGATGACCTGCGACGCAGGCTCGCGTGGCGTACCGTTTGCGACCAATACCGTGACTCCAGCAATGCTAAGGGTTGACCACAGCGCCGCCAAGCCTGGCAGGCTCGCCCGTGGATTTGTTCAAATTAGCACAGCATGTCCCGCACACCATGGCGCACTTGCAGGTGACAGCTATGCTAATTAGGTTTTCCCTCGGGCCAGGGAGCACCGGCCCATTCAGGTTGGCGACGGGAGCAGGGTCATGAGCAAGAAAATTCTGGTGGTACTGACCAATACAGCGAAGTATCCAACCCTCAAACGGGCGACCGGGTTGTGGCTGGGTGAAGCCGTTCACTTTGTCGAGAAAGTCGAAAAGGCCGGCTACACGGTCGACTATGTCAGTCCACAGGGCGGTTACGTTCCCGTCGACCCGCACAGCCTGCAGATGGCCCCTGACCTCGACTGGCAGTGGTACGACGACAAGCGTTTCATGACGCGCCTTGGCAGTACCCTGGCCCCAGGGCAGGTGAAGGCTGACGAATACAGCGTCATCTATTACACCGGTGGGCATGGGGTAATGTATGACTTCGCAGAAAACCAGGCTCTGCAGGAACTGGCACGCAAAATCTACGAAAAAGGTGGCATTGTCGCAGCAGTCTGTCACGGCGTTGTCGGCCTGCTGAGCATCAAGCTGAGTAACAACTGCCTGCTCCTCAAAGACCGCAAGGTGACCGGCTTTTCCAACATAGAGGAAAAACTGGCCGAACTGGACGGCGTAGTACCGTTCTTGACGGAGAACGAACTTGGGGCTCGCGGCGGTGAGTACAGCAAACATGATGAGCCGTGGAAGCCGTACGTGGTCGACGATGATAGGCTGATCACCGGGCAGAACCCCGCTTCCACTGCCTTGCTGGCCGAGACAGTGTTGAAAAAGCTCAAGGGCACTTAGCTACATCAAGGCGCTCGATTTCCTACCGCTTCAACTGCAGCCGGACTACAGCAGCCCGGACAGCAAATACATAGGCTCAGGGCTCAGCTGTTCACCACGAACAGTTTCAGAGCGGAGAACTATTAGCCTATGTCGAAAATCATGCACGCGGGGCGCAGCATGGTAGAGCTGCTGCTACTCATTGCGGTGGCGCTGGTGCCTGTGGTTTCCGGTTTGCTGGTGATGGCTGTTCAGCTGGAAGCAAAACTTGCAGAAAACGCCAACATTTCCGTTCAGGAGGCGGTTTTCAGCGTCGACAATGCACTGGACAGAATGCACGAGACGGCCCTGCGCACCCTGCCATTTGCAGGGGAATCTTGCGATAGCGTCAAAAGTGCCTTGCAGGACCAGGTTGCCATTCGCTCCATGGTCAGGTCACTGACCTTGCTCAAAGACAATCAACCTTACTGCAGCACGGCTTCAGGTTCGCTGGAGCATTATTCATCCTTCGCGTCGTCCGGCCAGCGAGTCGCACTGTCCTACGGCCCTCCTGATACGCGTCAGAAGCTGCTGGTCGACTTTCACCAGAAGGGCAAAAGCAATAGCGTAATCGTGACAGCCTATGCCATGCAGATTCGCAACGAGCTGGATGGTTTTCTGGATGGGCTGATTCTGTTGGTCGAATTTGGCGACCGCTACATATGGAGCAATGGTGACAGCCGTGACCTTGAGCGCCCCTCACAGTCCGAATTCTTTACAAGCGCAATGTCGGCCAAATATGGATATACGGTCAAAGGTGGCTACCCGGAGGGTTTCACCGCTCAGGAAATCCGCCAGTCAGTGCTGCAGATCGCCCCCTCGCTGATGCTGGTGGGGATCGTGACCGGCTCGATCGTCTACCTGGCCCTGTTCAGGGCACGTGCCAACAGGGGGGGTACCGCCGTCGAACGAAACTGACGACGGTACTCCAGGGGCGGTCAGTCTGTGCTCAGCACGCCGCGGCGTACCTGGTCACGCTCGATGGATTCGAACAGCGCCTTGAAGTTGCCTTCACCGAAGCCATCGTCACCTTTGCGTTGGATGAACTCGAAGAAGACCGGGCCAAGCAGGGTTTCCGAGAAAATCTGCAGCAGCAGGCGCTTGTCTTCGGGCTGCGAGGCGCCATCGAGTAGGATGCCACGCGCTTGCAGTTGGTCGACCGGCTCACCATGGCCAGGCAGGCGCTCTTCCAGCATTTCGTAGTAGGTTTGCGGTGGCGCGGTCATGAAGCGCATGCCCAGCCCCTTCAGGGCATCCCAGGTCTTGAGCAGGTCATCGGTCAGGAAGGCCACGTGCTGGATACCTTCACCGTTGAACTGCATCAGGAATTCTTCGATCTGCCCCGCGCCCTTGGACGACTCTTCGTTGAGCGGGATGCGGATCATGCCATCAGGCGCAGTCATGGCCTTGGACGTGAGGCCGGTGTATTCGCCCTTGATGTCGAAATAGCGGATTTCACGGAAGTTGAACAGTTTCTCGTAGAACCCGGCCCAGTAGGCCATGCGCCCGCGGTAGACGTTATGGGTGAGGTGGTCGATGATTTTCAGGCCAGCACCTACCGGGTTGCGATCCACGCCTTCGATGAAGTTGAAGTCGATATCGTAGATCGAACTGCCTTCCTCGAAGCGGTCGATCAGGTAGAGCGGTGCCCCCCCGATACCCTTGATCGCCGGCAGGCGCAATTCCATCGGGCCGGTTTCGATTTCTACCGGCTGGGCGCCCAGTTCCAGGGCGCGGGCATAAGCCTCATGGGCATTGCGCACGCGAAAAGCCATGCCACATACCGACGGGCCGTGTTCAGCGGCGAAGTACGAAGCGATGCTTTTGGGTTCATTGTTCAGGATCAGGTTGATGCCACCCTGGCGATACAGGTGCACATCCTTGGAGCGGTGGGTGGCCACTTTGGTGAAACCCAGTATCTGGAATACAGGCTCAAGTACGCCAGGGGTCGGCGAAGCCAGTTCGATGAACTCGAAGCCCATCAGGCCCATTGGATTGTCGAAGATATCAGCCATGTTCGTGTCCTCATCTGCTGCGAAAATTATAGATTGCGTAGGATGTGGAACAGAAACGGCGGTGAGCACGGGATACCGCGCACGCTGCGGGCGAGGAAGTCACCTATGATCAGCTTGAACCCATGGTATGTCATATGGACCCATTCTCGGCGGGCTTGATCCTTCGGACGTGAAGGACCTTATTGTTGTATTCGTAAATCGATTCTACATTGCGTAAAATGGTTTGTCGCGTTTTAGTTGCTCGTACGCGGCGACAAACGGCTATCCTCTCGTTTTACGCCATGATAGCCAGGTCAGCATGCCCCTTACCGCCAAACGCCGCGCCGCACTCAGCTGGCGCACGCTCTTGCCTTGGGTCGTCGGCCTGCTGCCGGTCATGTGCGGCCTGGCCGTGATGAACTGGCAGGTCGAGCGTGAAATGCAGGCCAGCAGCCACGCCACCACCCGCCAGGCGTTGGAACACGTCGAACACATCCTCGACAACCTGTCCCGTGCCGCCAATTCGCTACTTCCGCTGACTGACAGTTCATGCGAGCAGGCCCAGCTCATGCTACGGGCCCAGGTTACCCGCAATGCCTTCGTGCGCTCGACCAACCTGTTCAGGCACAACACCCTTTATTGCACCTCGCTGTTCGGCGAGTTCGAAGAACCGGTCAATCCTGGCGATTACGTCGACGGCAAGTTATGGCTGATGGACGGCAACTCGGTTACGCCGGGCCACGCGCTGCTGGTCTACCGTGCCAGCGACGGCGACCACGGCGCAATCACCACGGTGGACGGCGACCACCTGCTGACAGCACTGCGCCTGATCGGGCCCGATGAAGAACTGCAAATCCGCGTGGGCGACGCCTGGATGGGCAAGGACGGCGTGGTCCACAAAGGCGTCTCCCCTGCCGCCCCCAGTGCCAACGTGCTGATAGGCTCGACGCGTTACCCTTTCAGCGTGCAGGGCGGCTACAGTGCCGACAAGCAAGGCCAACTGTTGCGCAGCCACTACCCTGGCCTGCTCAGTCTGTTGCTGGTACTGGGTGCCCTGGCGGCACTGGTGTGCCGCTGGCAGATTCGCCGCGCCACCTCACCGCGTGCCGAACTGGACCGTGCCCTGCAGGCCGATGAATTCCTGCCGTATTTTCAGCCAGTGGTGCGCAAGGGCGATTACCGCTGGGCCGGTGCGGAAGTGCTGATGCGCTGGCACCACCCACGAGAAGGCCTGGTTCGTCCCGACCTGTTCATCCCCTATGCCGAACACAGCGGGCAGATTGTCGCCATGACCCGCGCCCTGCTGACACATACCGCGCAAAGTCTGGCGCCCTATGCCGGGCTGCTGGAAGACGGCTTCCATATTGGTGTCAACATCACCGCTGACCACTGCCGCGACCTCAGCCTGCTGGATGACTGCCGCACGTTCCTGCAGCACTTTCCGCCCGGCCGGGTGGTGCTGACCCTGGAACTGACAGAGCGCAAGCTGATCGAGCCTACGCCGGTTACCCTTGAGTTGTTCGAAAAGCTGCATGCCATGGGCGTGATGATCGCCCTCGATGACTTCGGCACCGGCCAGTCGAGCCTCAACTACCTGCGGCAATTCAAGGTCGACTACCTGAAGATCGACCAGAGCTTCGTTGCCATGATCGGCGCCGATGCGCTGTCAGTGCACATACTCGAGAGCATCATCGAACTTTCAGGAAAGCTGGACCTGGGCATCGTTGCCGAGGGTGTGGAAACCGACCTGCAGCGCGACTACCTGGCCAAGCATGGGGTGGACTTCCAGCAGGGTTACCTGTTCGCCAGGCCCATGCCGGCCGCCCAGTTCCTCGAAGCCTTGGCCACTCGCCCGGGCGTAACGCAGTTGCCGCAAGATGCGCCCCCTGAGATCATGCGCGGCTGATCAACCCGCTCAATTCCCGTATTCGAGGCATTCGTGTCAAAAGGCATTGTTTCATCGGTCATGGCGTCCTGCCTGTTCGCTGTGATGTACTTCTATACCTCCCTGCTCAAGCCACTCGATGGCGAAGAAATCTTTGGCTGGCGCACCCTGCTGACACTGCCCTGCCTCACCTTGTTCATGCTTGTCTCGAAAGACTGGAAGCGGGTGGGCGAACTGATGGGCCGGGTAAAACGCACGCCGGTGCTGTTGCTCGGCATGGTCGGCACGTCCTGGCTGATGGGTGTGCAACTGTGGCTGTTTCTCTGGGCGCCCCTGCATGGGCGCAGCCTGGAAGTGTCGATGGGTTACTTCCTGCTGCCACTGGCCATGGTCCTGACCGGGCGGCTGGTCTATGGCGAGCGGCTGTCACGCCTGCAGACGGTAGCCGTGGCCTGCGCCGCACTGGGCGTGGGCCACGAGCTGTACCAAAATGGCAGTTTTGCCTGGGAAACCCTGCTGGTAACGATCGGCTACCCGGTCTACTTCGTGCTGCGCCGACGCTGCCGCACCGACCACCTGGGCGGCCTGTGGTGCGACATGTGCCTGCTGCTGCCATGGGCGCTGTACTTCGTGATCCAGAGCCCACTTTCCAGCGCTGACCTGCAAGCACACCCCGGCCTGTATGTGTTGGTGCCGATCCTTGGCGCGATCAGCGCTTCGGCGCTTATCGCCTACGTGCTGGCCAGCCGCATGCTGCCATTCAGCCTGTTCGGCCTGCTCAGCTACGTCGAACCCGTGCTGCTGGTGGGCGTGGCGTTGATGCTGGGCGAAACCATCGGCCCGGATCAGTGGCTGACCTACCTGCCAATCTGGGCCGCAGTACTGGTGCTGGTGCTTGAGGGCTTCAAGCACCTGCTACGTCAGCGTCGCCGTTCGGTGTAAGCCGAACCTGACGCACCCGTCGCTCTTCAACCGCCTCCACGGTCAGCATCCAGCCATTCCAGGCTAGCCGGTCACCGACCATCGGCAGGCGGTCGAGCAAGCTCATCACCAGGCCCGCAAGGGTCTGGTAATCCTCGGTAGCACGGGCACTGAAGCCAGTACGCGCCTGCACCTGGCTGAGGTTCAGCGCACCGCTGACCACAAAGCCTTCCCCCTCCTGAACGATGCCCGGGCCTTCAACTTCACTGGCATCCGGCAGCTCACCGGCAATCGACTCAAGGATGTCGGTCATGGTCAACAGCCCGGTGAAGTCACCGAACTCGTTGACCACGAAGGCAATGTGGGTCGACTGACCACGCATTTGCTCCAGGGCATTGAGGATGCTGAAGCTCTCCAGCAGGTTCAACGGCGCCCGGGCCATGTTTTCCAGGTCGGGCTGGCTGCCCGAGAGCAGTTCCTTCAGCAGTTCCTTCTTGTGCACAAAGCCCAGGGGCTCGTCCACACGACCATCGCGGATCAGCGGCAGGCGCGAGTACGGCGAATTGGCCAGGGCCTGGGCAATGGCGTCGGCCGGTTGCGCCAGGTCGATCACATCAACCTCGGCACGGGCTGTCATCACCGTACGAATCGGCCGCTCGGCCAGGTTCAGCACGCCGCTGATCATGACCCGCTCACGGCGGTCGAACAGCACCTGCTCCCCGCCGCCCTCGACCAGGTCGGCAATCTCCTCGCCGACCTCGTCAGCCTCGACCCGGCGGCCGCCCAGCAGGCGCAGCACGGCATGAGCAGTGCGTTCACGCAACGGCTTGTGCTGTTGCAAGCTGCGCTTGCGGCGGGCACGGGCGAGTTGGTTGAACAGCTCGATCAGGATCGAGAAGCCGATGGCCGCGTACAGGTAGCCTTTCGGGATATGGAAGCCCAGGCCTTCGGCGGTGAGGCTGAAACCGATCATCATCAGGAAGCCCAGGCACAGCATGATCACCGTGGGGTGGGCGTTGACGAAGCGGGTCAGCGGCTTGCTGGCAACGATCATGATACCGATCGAGAAGATCACCGCGATCATCATCACGGACAGCTCATCGACCATGCCGACCGCCGTGATCACGGCATCCAGCGAGAATACCGCGTCCAGTACCACGATCTGGGCAACGATCGGCCAGAACGCGGCATGGCGCAGCGTGCCACTGGCCTGGGTCACGTGACCTTCCAGGCGTTCGTGCAGCTCCATGGTGGCCTTGAACAGCAGGAACACACCACCGAACAGCATGATCAGGTCACGGCCAGAGAAGCTCTTGCCGAACACTTCGAACAGCGGTGCGGTCAGGGTGACCATCCACGAAATGCTGGCCAACAGGCCCAGGCGCATGATGAGCGCCAGGCTCAGGCCAATGACCCGCGCGCGGTCGCGCTGATGGGGCGGCAACTTGTCGGCAAGGATGGCGATGAACACCAGGTTGTCGATACCCAGCACCAGCTCGAGGACGATAAGCGTCAACAGGCCTAGCCAGGCCGTGGGGTCGGCTAGCCATTCCATTAGCGGGTACTCACGTGGGACACGTCACAAGGACGGGAGAAGGATGGCCAGAAAGGCCGAAGACTGGGGGGCTCCGCGAAGGTGCTCATATAGACCTTGATAACAAATTGGGAGAACGATGCTACAAGCACAGCAGGTTTCTGTAGTAGCGCAAAACTATTACAAAACCTGTAACAACCCTGCATCGCCATTAGCCCTGCAGGCGCGAGTCGTGCGCAGGTACTTTTGTTCAATACAGCAGAACGCCAGCCCCGCGAGGATAACCCCTCCCCAACCACGCGGATCTTCCTCATGAGCCTATCCCTGTCCATGGCCGCCTTCGCCCTTGCGGCCTCTATCTCCCCCGGCCCGGTCAACATCGTCGCCCTTGGCAGCGGTGCCCGCCATGGCCTGCGCGCCAGCCTGGCGCATGTGGCCGGTGCCACGCTGGGTTTCTGCCTGCTGCTGGTGCTGGTCGGGCTGGGCCTGCATCAACTGCTGCTTCGCTGGCCTTTGCTGGGCCTGATGTTGCACTGGGGCGGTGTGGCGTTTCTGCTGTACATGGCGTGGAAGCTGGCCAGTGACGACGGTAACCTGAACAACGCACAGCCTAGCCCAGCCCCTTCAGCCTGGCACGGCGCAGCGATGCAGTGGCTGAACCCCAAAGCCTGGTTGGCCGCCGTTGCCGGGGTGGGTGCCTACACCGGCGGTGAACAGCACTTGCTGTGGCTGTTTACCTGGATCTACGGGCCGATCTGTTTCATCTCGGTGGCCTGCTGGGCCTGGGCCGGCAGCGTGATTCGCCAGTACCTGGACAACCCATGTCACCTGCGCATGCTCAATCGGAGCCTGGCCGTGTTACTGGTCGCCAGTGCGGTCTACCTGATCCTTTAAGGCATGCACGGCTCCTGCAGGAGCGCCCAGGCTAGCGACGGCATTTCTGTAATGCCCCGGTGTCGCCGCCAGGTGCTGTTTGAATGCCCGCTGCAGGTGTGCCTGATCAGCGAACCCGGCCTCCTGTGCAACTTCAGCAATTGAACGGCCCTGGCGCAACTGCGCCCGGGCCAGTTGTACACGCTGGTCTAGCAGGTAACCATGCGGCGTCAGGCCGAAGCGTTGGCGAAAGGCACGAATCAGGTAGGAACGGGACAGGCCGCAAGCCCCGCAAATGTCTTCGAGGCTGAGCGGGTCACTGCGGTGGGCCCGTATGAAAGCAGCCGCTGCATCCAGCCGTGGATTGCCCTGGTCAATCTCGCTGGCATTACGGGCAAGCATGCCCGGCAACTCGCGGAATAGGGCCGCCAGGCGGGTTTCCCGATCAGACAGCCTGGCGTCGAACAGGTCGGCAAAGGCCTGCAACAACCGCCCGTACAACACAGGTGAGCGGCTCCAGGTCTGCGTTGGCAGGGTAAAACCCACTGCCTGCAACCAAGGCTGATCGACGAACAGCATCAGGTAAGACCAGGGTTCCCCGGCAACAGGGTTGCAGGTATGCACCACGCCCGGGTTCATCAACACCGTGGTACCCGCCCCCACCTCAACGCACTGCTCACTGTTGATGTAAGTGCTACGCCCCCCCGTGATCACCCCGATGGAGAAGCTCTCGTGAGAGTGCGCGGCGTAGCACACCTTGCGCCCGTCCCCTACCCGTCGGGCTTCGACGAACGGCAAGGCAGGGTCGCGCCAAAACCGTGATACCTCGATCATCCTCTACTGCCCTGCCCGCCGCGGATCCATGCACCGATACTACACACTTATCGTGGGAACAGATCCAACGTGCGCTCCACTTCGTCAATATCGATCCTGAAACCATCACCTTCCGGCAGGCCCACCACAAAGCCAAAATGCTGCTGGTCACGATCCGTCAGGTATTTGTAGTAACTGACGAAACGGTTCGGCGGCTGCAAAGTCAGCAGGCAGCCTCCAGCCTGCAGCACATTCACGCCATGCACCAACTGGCTACCCTCCACCCCGATGACCACTTTAGCCCCGGCGCAGGCCGCGACAATGCTCGGTACATCGGACTTCAGCGGGTTGACGATGCGAAAACCGCGGGTAGTACGCAAGTGTTCGGCAAGCTCCAGCTCGTTGCGCAACAGGCGCAGGTCACCATCACCGCCCCGCAACAGGAAAACCCCCGGGTGCTGCGTGTACGACACATGCGAAAGCAGCTTGTCACCCATGGCCCGGTAGCGAGCATGCCGGCTGCGGTTGTTGCTCTGGTCATCGAACAGCACCAGCTCACGGAAGAACGCACTGCGCAGGCGCAAAGGCTTCATGTCCAGCCAGTCTTCATAGGCCGGTGCCTGGGTGAACAGCGGATACCTGGCAGAGGGGGCGGTGGTCACCGGGATGCCCTCGTTGCAGGCCAGCGCATAGGTCGGGCAGTCTTCCATCAACCAGGTGCCGAACCAGGCGTTACCGTTTTGTGTGCAGTAGATTGCAGCGCGGTCGATTTCATTGTCGATGAGGATGGTCGGGAAGGTACTCGGCTTCTGTGACAGCCAATGGCTGGCCTTGCCCTTGTACAACGCCCCCTCGACCAGCCATACATCCTTGATCAAGTAGCCGCGGGTTGCCCCTTGCAATGTGTTGACGCCTCCCTGCATGGTCTGCGCCGGGTGCACGTAGGGGTAAAACCGCTTGCCTTCCCAGCCCGTTACCCGCTCCAGCTGGCCAGGCAGGAAAATGGCTGGCGGCGAAACCGTGGCTTCGCCCGGGGCGATGTCCCAGCACTTGGTGGCGACGCTCTTGAGATCGGTCGCCGCTTTTCCACCCAGCCGTTTGCGCGCCATGTGGCGGTAGGCGGCCAAGGTCCAGCTGTGTTGCCTGCCTGCGGGCGATGCACTGAACTGCGAGATGTCGCTTCCCATGAAGCGTCCTCCCTTGATGGCGAAGTGTGGAGCCCGGCGCTAGGCACTGTACGAAAAGTCTTGAGACGCAGGTCAGGCAAGGCGAAAACAGCCGAGGAACGGCCGGGGTCACGCCCGACTGTACTGGAGTACATGAGCATTCCAAGGCGGTTTTCAACGCAGCATGAACCAGTATCAAGGCTTTTCATACAGCGCCTAGGCGCCAGATCAAAGCATCCCTGGCAGTTACTCAATTGCTCGTGACTCTTTCCATGGTGGGCGGTGACTGCAAGCTGGCGTAACGGTTGCGCAACGTTTGCACAAACGGTTCGCCTGCCCCGCTGCCGCCATAGAGATAAATCTTGTGCAGGCCACCAAACACCATTTCGTGATAGCGACTGGCGACTTCCTCATCGCTTGGGCCATCCGGGAGCCCCAGATGCAACGTCAGCTTGTCGCCTTCGACCGCGAACATCGGCGTGTCCCACAGGAACTTTGCCGTACCGGTCTTGGGCAGGCGGACAAACAGGTACGCATGGTTACCCAGCGAGTCGATATCACCACCGCGGCGGCGCTTCCACTTCAGCAGGCCGTCGTCCGGGCGCGCCAGACACAGGCCGATGTCGTAATAATCGAAGCCCTGCTCCAGTGCCCATTCAAGCGCCATGAAGGTGGTGATCGAATTCACCTCGCGCAGTTTCTTCGCATCGGAAAACACCGCCTCGCAATAGCCAAAGCGCAACGTGCTCCAGTAACGCTTGCCGCCGCGTACCACTTCACACCCCAGGTGGCAGCCGATCACCTCATCGCCCAGCATGATCAAGTCAAGCCGGCCGACACTCTTGGCAATACGGAACACCTCTTCGGTAGGAAACTGCGCGGCATGAATGCCCTGCCGGGCCGAAGCATAAGGGCGCAGCAGATCCCGGTCGGCCATGGCGATTTCTTCGTCCAAAAGGGCTTGGCGCATGTGATAGAGCGGCCGGTTCTTGCGAATGCTGCGGCGCAGTTCGCTGTCATAGCGGGCAGTGATGTCCTCCAGCGGGCGCCCCAGCGGCACCACGGCGCTCAGGTAGTGCGGCACTGACAGCGCCCCCGACGTGGGCATTTCGCTGATGACCACGACGTGGCTGGCAGCCGCCGTGGCACTTGCACCGTCTACCATCGATGCGCTGCCCTGGCCCTTGCCACCAATCAGCAGCTTGGCCATTTCCCGTTGCTGCTTGCGGCCGATGTAGAGGATTTCGTACGGGCTCTCCTGTTGCGGGCGAAACCTGGCGACTTCCCAGCGCCAGAGACAGGCACGCGCCATCATTTCTCGCACCTTGCTGGCCAGCAGCCTGATTTCGTAGCGCATGGAGGGCGACAGGAGCTTGCGCACCACAGTCGTCAAGGTCTTTTTCATTTCTTCTTCGACGTCCTTTTGAAGTGCTCTATTGGCCAATCGGAAAAAGAGAAAAATCCAGCAAAAACACTTAACACTTTGATTTTTATAGTGTGGCTTGCAACTTTCTTATCACATTCAGTAACAATTTAAGATGCCTGCAAACGCTTTGGCAAGCGGCTTCTGGCTGACTTTAGATCAAGTTTCATGGCGTCAAATTCCCCGCATCAAACCGACGCTCAACATAACATTTGCTATAACCGTGCCCATCAAGCTCCGCTGGCCACTTCG
Source organism: Pseudomonas sp. GLN_2 (assembly GCF_043106005.1). Taxonomy (NCBI): domain Bacteria; kingdom Pseudomonadati; phylum Pseudomonadota; class Gammaproteobacteria; order Pseudomonadales; family Pseudomonadaceae; genus Pseudomonas; species Pseudomonas sp. GLN_2. The sequence continues at coordinate 61,993 of NZ_JBICMC010000002.1, forward strand.
CTATCCATGAATAACCTTTTACGACTTTGCATCAACGCCTCTCAGGCCGCTGTCTGCTTGCCGGGCAGGCATGGGCGGCCATGTTGAGCCAGACTGGTGTTTTTCCGACAGCCAGTGCATGCTCCCAGCTGAAACGATTCAACTGACTTGAAAACCGCCCTTTGATGTGAGGTGCAGTACCCATGGACCGTTTGCTCGATTCACTCTTCCCCAGCGCCGAGAACATCCCAGAAACCTGGCGCCTGGGAGCCCCACTGGAACAACGCGACTACCTGGTCAACGGTGAACTCAGGCGCTGGGACGGCCCGTTGGCCACGGTGCGCAGCCCGGTGTGGCTCAAGCAAGGCGACGAAGAGCATCAGGTCATACTGGGCAGCGCCCCGCTGCTGGATGCCGATACCGCGTTGACCGCCCTCGATGCCGCCGTGCAGGCCTATGACAAAGGTCGTGGCGCCTGGCCGAACATGCGCGTGGCCGAGCGTATCCAGCATGTCGAATCCTTCCTTGCCCGCATGCGTGAACAGCGCCAGGCCGTGGTCAAGCTGCTGATGTGGGAGATCGGCAAGAACCTGAAGGATTCGGAAAAGGAATTCGACCGCACCTGCGACTACATCGTCGACACCATCAACGCCCTCAAGGACCTGGACCGCCGCTCCAGCCGCTTCGAGCTGGAACAAGGCACCCTCGGCCAGATCCGTCGCGTCCCGCTGGGCGTGGCCCTGTGCATGGGGCCCTACAACTATCCGCTGAACGAGACCTTTACCACGCTGATCCCGGCGCTGATCATGGGCAACACCGTGGTGTTCAAGCCGGCCAAGTTCGGCGTACTGCTGATTCGCCCCTTGCTCGAAGCGTTCCGCGACAGCTTCCCGGCAGGTGTGATCAATGTCATCTATGGACGCGGCCGGGAAACGGTGAGCGCGCTGATGGCCAGCGGCAAGGTCGATGTATTCGCCTTCATCGGCACCCACAAGGCCGCCAGCGACCTGAAGAAACTGCACCCACGCCCGCATCGTCTGCGCGCCGCACTGGGCCTGGACGCCAAGAATCCGGGCATCGTGCTACCCCAGGTCGACCTCGACAACGCTGTCGAAGAGGCCGTCACCGGGGCGTTGTCGTTCAACGGCCAGCGCTGCACGGCACTGAAGATCCTGTTCGTGCACGAGGATGTGGTCGAGGCCTTCCTCGACAAGTTTCAGCGCAAATTGGCGGCGCTCAAGCCCGGCATGCCGTGGGAACCTGGCGTGGCGCTGACACCGTTGCCCGAGCCTGGCAAGGTCGACTACCTCGATGGCCTGGTTGCCGATGCGACGGCCAAGGGCGCGCGCGTGCTCAACGAAAATGGCGGGCACAGCCGCGGCTCATTCTTCTACCCGGCCTTGCTGTACCCGGTCAGCCGGGAAATGCGCGTGTACCACGAGGAGCAGTTCGGCCCGCTGGTACCGGTGGTGCCCTACCGCGACCTGCAGACCGTGATCGACTATGTGCTGGACTCCGACTACGGCCAGCAACTGAGCCTGTTCGGCAACGACCCGGCCACCATCGGCAGCCTCGTCGACATCTTCGCCAACCAGGTCGGGCGCATCAACATCAATGCTCAGTGCCAACGCGGCCCTGACACCTACCCGTTCAACGGCCGCAAGAACAGCGCCGAGGGCACGCTCTCGGTGGATGACGCTTTGCGTGTGTTCTCCATCCGGACGCTGGTCGCCACCCGCTTCCAGGAGGCCAACAAAGCGCTGATCAGCGAGATCATTCGCAACCGCCAGTCGAGCTTCCTGACGACCGACTACATCTTCTGACCGCCGCGCTTATAGACAATCGATCTAGCGTCACTGTCGATTTTCCATCTGGGCGAACGACTCTAAGCAACAGGGCGCCTTTCGGCGCCCATTGCACAGGAGAGTCGAACATGGCAGTCAAACCCATCCCCGAAGGCCAGCACAGCATCACGCCCTACCTGGCCATCAACGACGCCGCCAAGGCCATCGAGTTCTACAAGCAAGCCTTTGGTGCGAAGGAAATGTTCCGCCTCGATGCCCCGGGCGGTCGCGTTGGCCATGCCGAACTGAGAATCGGCGATTCGTCGCTGATGCTGGGCGACCCCTGCGACATGGAAGGCGGCCTCACCGCCAGCCAGAAGCTCAGCGGTGCGGGTGTTGGCCTGCACTTGTATGTTGAAGACTGCGACAAGGTTTACGCCCAGGCCCTGGCCGCCGGGGGCATCCAGTTACATCCCTTGACCGACCAGTTTTACGGTGACCGCAGCGGCACCCTGAAAGATCCGTTTGGCAACATCTGGTTCGTGTCCACCCACAAAGAGGACCTGACCCCCGACGAGATTCGCGCCCGTGCCGCGAAGATGTTCGGCGGTAGCCAAGCGACGAGTTGAAAGCCGCGCGACTTTGCTTGAAGCTTGAGGCTCGTAGCTTGGAGCTGCTTCATGCGAATCATCGACAAAACCGCCACCCAGGTGCGCAGCCTGACCCCCGCTGAAGAGGAACTGCTGGTCGGCTTTGCCACCGGCAGCCTCGCCGGCCCGCGCCTGCTACAGGCCAACCAGCTACTGATGACCGTGCGCAACGCCAACCAGTGGCTGGCTTGCGACTGCCGCAACGATGCCTTGCCGGTGCTCAATGTCACCCTCAACGGCAGCACCGGCACACTTTTCCTCAAGAACAACCCGGGCACCGCCGAGCACGCGCCTGGCTGCCCGTTCACCAAGGACGAGCGGGAAGCCGCCGAACGTGAAAACGACCCCGCCCCACCCGCCGCCTGGCTGCCACCCGATACACCCTTGCGCCTGATCAGCGACTTCCGTGCTGGCACGGCCGGCGCCGTCGGTGATGGCAACGACAGACGCGAACAGCAGCGCCTGCTGTCACTGCTGCTGACCTGGATTGAAACCAGCGGGCTCAACCTTTACGCCACCCACCTGAAGAAAGACCTGACCACACAGTTTGCCGAGTTGCGCAGCGTGGCCAGCCGCTACCCGCTGCTGGAGCGGGTGCCCGCCAGCAACTACCTGGAAACCCGCCTGGACATGAAGCACATGATGATGCTCAAGTCCCGCCTGCGCGAAGCCTCTGTGTTCGGCAACCATCGCCGCCACGGCCTGCTGCTGGACTGCATCGACCAGCTAAAAGGGCGCAAGTTGTTCAACAACCGCAGCGAGGACGGCTTCGACTTCCAGGGGCATCACTTGTACTGGGGCGGGAGCCGCACCAGCGGGCCGTTGCTGGCGCTGATGATCTACTCGCCGACCAGCGCCGGCAGCCATTTCTATGAGCTGATCCATGTGGCCAGTGTGCCCGTGCTGTCGCGCGCGCACCTGTTCCCGGTGTACCGCGATGAAGAACGCGAGCCGCTCAAGGCATTGGTGTCGCTGATCGACTGGATGGCCAGTAAAGGGGTGAAAGTGCAGATGCGTCGCCCCGTGATCGGTGGGCAGGTAATGGATGAACTGGTGCTGACCTCGGACCAGGACCGGGTGTTGTCAGTGTCGCTGCTGGAACAGCCCATCGGCCCCGAGCCGGATACCGAGAACTTCAAGCGCTACGCCGACTTCAAGAGCCTGGAAACATTCCGCAAGTTCGTTGCCGGCTTTTTCATGCGCGAGCGTTGAAACCCACGCGTTGGCTCGCGCAGTTTCTTGCAGGAGATCGCCCTGCCCTTTGGACCGGGCGATCACGCTGCGAACAAAGGCGGCAAGCAAGCGGCTAGACACGCCTGCATTGGCCACACAGGTGCCTCAGCCCAGGAACAGCTTGTACGCCGGGTTGTCAGTCTCGTCCCAATACCGGTACCCCATCTCGTCCAGCGTCAACGGCAAGCTCGCCAATTCGTCCGCTGGCACTTCCAAAGCAGCGAACACCCGCGCCTCCGCCGCACCATGGTTGCGGTAATGGAACAGGCTGATGTTCCAACGTTTGCCCAACCGCTCCAGAAACCCCAGCAACGCCCCTGGCCGTTCGGGAAACTCGAAGCGCAGTACCCGCTCATCAGCCCCCGACGCGGCATGCCCGCCCACGGTATGGCGCACATGCAGCTTTGCCAGCTCGTTGTCGGTCAGGTCCAGCACGCTGTACCCCTGCTCCCGCAAGCTGGCCAGCAACTGCTCACGCGGGTCGTGCACCGGGTGGGTCTGCACGCCCACGAACAGGCGCGCCTCCTTGCCAGGGTAGAAGCGGTAGTTGAATTCGGTGATCTGCCGCTTGCCCAGTGCCTGGCAAAAGGCCCGGAAGCTGCCCGGCTGTTCCGGAATTGTCACGGCGATGATCGCCTCGCGCTGCTCGCCCAGCTCGGCTCGCTCGGCCACGTGGCGCAAGCGGTCGAAATTGACGTTGGCCCCGGAGTCGATGGCCACCAGGGTCTGCCCCTGCACACCTTCACGCGCCACGTACTTCTTGATCCCGGCCACGGCCAAGGCCCCGGACGGCTCGGTGATCGAACGGGTGTCGTCGTAGATATCCTTGATAGCCGCGCACAGCTCGTCACTGCTCACCGTCACCACCTCGTCGACGAAGTGGCGGCACAGCTCGAAGCAATGGGCGCCGATCTGCGCCACCGCCACGCCATCGGCAAAGGTGCCGACCTGCGGCAGGATCACGCGTTCGCCGACGGCCATGGCAGCCTGCAGGCAGTTGGAATCCACCGGCTCGACACCGATCACCTTCACGTCAGGGCGCAGGTACTTCACGTAGGCGGCGATACCGGCGATCAAGCCGCCACCGCCCACGGGCACAAAGATCGCGTCCAGCGCCCCCGGGCGCTGACGGAGGATTTCCATGGCCACGGTACCCTGCCCGGCGATCACATCCGGGTCATCGAACGGTGGCACGAAGGTGGCGCCTTCGCTGTCGGCCAGCTTCAGTGCATGGGCCAGCGCATGCGGGAAGCTCTCGCCATGCAGCACCACATGCCCGCCGCGCGAACGCACGCCTTCCACTTTCAACGATGGCGTGGTGGTGGGCATGACGATCGTTGCTTTGATACCCAGATGCGATGCCGCCAAGGCCACGCCCTGGGCATGGTTGCCCGCCGAAGCGGTGATCACCCCGCGCTCACGCTGCACATCGGTCAGACGCGACAGACGGGTGTAGGCACCGCGGATCTTGAACGAAAACGTAGGCTGCAGGTCTTCGCGCTTGAGCAACACCTGGTTGCCCAGGGCGGCAGACAAGGCCGGGGCCGCTTGCAGGGGCGTTTCGATGGCCAGGTCGTACACCGGCGCGGCAAGAATGCGCCGCACCTGCTCCGACAGCAGTTGCTGGGGGGTGACGGTAGTACGAGGGACACTGAAGCTGGTCATCGATGACTCCTTGGCTATTCTTACGTTGCCCAGGAGTCAGAGAGAAAAAACCCGCCTCCAGGGCGGGTTCGGTGCACGTACGCGCTAGCCCGCCAAACTGATAATGGCGGTAATAATAATGGCGTTCACGTGCGGGAATGTGTTCATGGGTAGGAACTTAGCCTGCCTCGCAGCCAGAAGTCAACACTTGGCCTGCTGCGCCGAAAGCGGCACATCGAACACCTTGTCGAAGCCCCACTGGAAGACAAAGGCGTAAACGAAGAAGAACACGAACAGCGCCAGGTTGGTCAGCAGTGCCGCCCACAGGCTCACGTCCAGCCAGTACGCCACCAGCGGCAGCAGAATCACCACCAGCCCACCCTCGAAACCCAGCGCGTGCAGCAGGCGCCGCAAGAAGGTGCGCTCACGCTTGTGCTGGCGCGCTTCCCAACGTTCGAACACCCAGTTGTAGCCCATGTTCCAGCTCATCGCGATACCCGACATCAGCACCGAGAGCACGGTCGACTGCGCCATGCCGGCGCCGAACGCCAGCTCCAGCGCGGGCGCCACACAGGCGACGGCGATGGCCTCATAGAGAATGGCCTGGACGATCTTGCGGGCCTTGCCTTGCATGTTCAGCTCCCTGAATGAACGACCTGTAAAGCTACAAGATGTAGCCCCCAAGAAAAAGCCCGAACGCTGGACAACTTCGCGCGTGGCCGCCCAGCTGTGAGGTAAAGCGTTCGCGATAGGCGTTGAAGGGCTGGACCCGCTGGGGCCGAACAACGCGTGGCTGCGCCGTTCCTGCCCAGGTGTTGCATGAAGCCAAGACCGCTTTGCGTTGGGATCAAGCCAGTTGGCAGACCAGGTGAAACATCATCCGGCGGGCAAACGAATCCTGAACTGCGCCCCACCCAGCGCCGACTGCGCCAGGGTCAAGGTACCACCCTGCCCCTCGATCGCCCGGCGGCTGATGGCCAACCCCAGGCCAAAACCACCGGTGTTGCGATCGCGACTGCGGTCCAGACGGTAGAACGGCTGGAACACCCGCTCGCGCTCCTCCACAGGGACGCCAATCCCGTCATCCTCAACCGTCAGCAGGCAAGCGCCATCGGCTTCCAGGCGCAAGCGCAGCAACAGGCTTTCATCGCAATAGCGCATGGCATTGCGCACCAGGTTCTGCACCGCGCGCGCCGTCAGTCGCGGGTCCAGTACAAAGCGCGGCAACTCACCCTCGGCCCGCACTTTCCATTGGATACCCCGGCCATCGAGCTCCTCGGCAAAGCCGCCAAGCACACTGTCGACCAGCTCCAGCAGCGATACCTCCACCCGCTCTCGCGCCTGATCGGCATTGTACAACCGGCTGTAGGACAGCAGCTCCAGCACCAGTTCATCCAGCTCACGCACATGCCCGACCAGCTCCAGCAGGCGCTTGCGGCTGGCTGGCGGCACTTCGTCGAACAGCAGCACCAGGCCGAAGTCCAGCCGAGTCAGTGGCGTGCGTAACTCGTGCGATACCGCATTGAGCAGTTCACGCTGCTGGTTGACATGGCGTTCCAGGTCACTGGCCATGGTGTCGAATACCCCGGCCAACTCACCAATGTTGGAGTGAGGCGAAATGTGCGTACGCTCAGCCATCTGCCCCTGGCCCAGGCGCCGAGCGGTCTCCTTTAGGCGCTCCAGATCACGCCAGTGCGGCCATACCCACAGCAGCAGGCAGCCCAGCATGGCTGCACCAATCAATACGGTCACGCCCCACGACAGCACGTTGATGTCCAGCGGGTCTGGCGGGGAATGCAGGCGTACCAGCCACTCCTTGTCCAGCGGCGCCAGCACCGTCTCGTAATAGCCCCACTCGGCAATGCGCACTGCGTACAGCCCCTGCGCCAGGCGCGCCTGCTCCTCATCGCTCAGACCGGCCTGATCCCTGCGCAGCAGCTGCAGTTCCAGCGGCGCGAAATCACTGGCCAGTTCCTGCTCCACCGCTGGCCACTGCTCGCGCGGGGCCTGGCGGAACTGGCGCACGATCAACGCTTGAACACCCTTGGCCTGGTCCAGGTTGTAGGCCATGAACCGGTCGCGAAACAGGCCGACGATGGTGTCAGGGATGAACAGCAATGCGCCGGCGTAGGCGACGATGATCACCAGGTACAACCGCACCAGGATCTTGAGCATGGCCCGTCAGCACTCCCACTCGACACGGCTGAACAGGTAGCCCTTGCCCCACACGGTCTTGATCTTGCGCGCTTCGCCGGCGTTGTCGTCGAACTTGCGCCGCAGTTTGGAAATGGCCACGTCAACGGAGCGATCGGTGCCATTGAACTCGATGCCACGCAGCTGTTGCAGGATACGGTCGCGGTTCATCACCTCACCGGCATTGCGCGCCAGCACCACCAGCAGGTTGTACTCGCCGCTGGACAGTTCCACCTCCTCGCCGCGCCAACTCACCGTGCGCTCGGCCAGGTCGATGCGCAGGCCACCAATCAGGATCAGGTCGTTGTCCAGGCGCGGTTCGTTGACACTGCTGCGGCGCAGCAGCGTGCGCACGCGGGCCAGCAGCACGCGTGGCTCACAGGGTTTGGTCACGTAGTCGTCGGCCCCCATTTCCAGGCCAAGCACCTGGTCATGGCTGTCGTCGCGGGCCGTCAGCATGAGGATTGGCAGGGTCTGCGACTCCTGGCGCAGCAGCCGGCACAGCTGCAGGCCATCGATGCCCGGCAGCATCAGGTCAAGGATGACCAGGTCAGGCCTTTGCCGACGGTACTCGTCCAGTACATGATCGCCCCGGGCGATCACCTGGACATGGAAGTCGTTGCGTTGCAGGTAGCTGGCGATCAGCTCGGACAGGGCGCTGTCGTCTTCGACCAGGAAAATATTCGGCATAGGTGCTTGGGCGTCTGGGTTGAAGTAAGCCTGTGGCGAGCACTTTGCGGGTAAACCCGCTCCTGCAGGTCCCCGCAGGAGCGGGTTCACCCGCGAAGAGGCCAGCACAGGCCCATGCAGAATATAGAACCCAACCACTCGACAGGATCATTCTTCACACTTTTTCACACTCGCCCTACAGGTATTAACAGCCGCCCAGGCAGCGTCTGCCTTAGCATATACACGGTCATCATCGGAAGATCCGCATGCCTACTACCCTCTCCCCGTGCCTGCGCCCGTTGGCGCTCATGGCATTGCTGAGCCTGTCCCTGGCCGGCTGCAGCGACAGCGCCGAGCCAGACGACCAGGCCCCCACTGCGCAAGTGCGCGTGGAAACCCTGCAACTGCAGCCACTGGCCATCAGCAGCGAACTCAGCGGCCGTATCCTCGCGCCACGCACCGCCGAAGTGCGTGCGCGAGTCGCAGGCGTGGTGCTCAAGCGGGTGTACCGCGAAGGCAGCGACGTCAAGCAGGGTGATGTCCTGTTCCTGATCGACCCGGCACCGTTCAAGGCCGACCACGACAGCGCCCGCGCCACGCTGGCCAAGGCCGAGGCCACCCGGTACCAGGCGCGCCTGCAAGAGCAGCGCTACCGCGAGCTGGTCGACGACAGAGCCGTCAGCCGCCAGGAATACGACAACGCCAAGGCCAGTTTCCTGCAGGCCGATGCCGAAGTGGCCGAAGCCAGGGCCGCGCTGGAGCGCGCCCGGCTGAACCTCGGCTATGCCACCGTGACCGCGCCGATCTCCGGTCGTATCGGCCGCGCCCAGGTCACCGAAGGCGCGCTGGTCGGGCAAAACGAAACCACCCCGCTGGCGACCATCCAGCAGCTGGACCCGATCCATGCCGATGTCACCCAGTCTACCCGTGAGCTCAACGCGCTGCGCCGCGCCCTGCGCGCTGGCGAATTGCAGCAGGTGGGCGACGGCCAGGCACGCGCCACGCTGATTCAGGATGACGGCAGCGCCTACCCGCTGCCGGGCAAGCTGCTGTTCTCCGACATCAGCGTCGACCCCAGCACCAACCAGATCACCCTGCGCAGCGAGTTCCCCAACCCGGACCTCGACCTGCTGCCAGGCAGCTACGTGCGGGTACGCCTGGAGCAAGCGGTGCAACCCAAGGGCCTGAGCGTGCCGCAACGCGCCATCCTGCGCGACAGCGCCGGTGTGCCCAAGGTGCTGGTGGTAGACCAGCACGCCCGGGTCAGCGACCGCCAGGTTGTACTGGGCAGCGCCCAGGGTGACCGCTGGATCGTCAGCGAGGGCCTGGCGGCCGGTGAGCGGGTGGTGGTCGAGGGCCTGCAGCACGTCAAGGCCGGTGACCAGGTGCAGGTCGACAACACGCCCGCTGCCCCACCCATCGCACAGCATACCGGCCAGTGAGGGCCTGATTCATGCCGCAATTCTTCATCGATCGCCCGGTATTCGCCTGGGTGGTCGCACTGTTCATCCTGCTGGCCGGCGCGCTGGCCATCCCGCAGCTGCCGGTCGCCCAGTACCCCAACGTGGCACCGCCGCAGGTGGAAATCTACGCCGTGTACCCGGGCGCCTCGGCGGCGACCATGGACGAAAGCGTGGTCAGCCTGATCGAGCAAGAGCTCAATGGCGCCGACAACTTGTTGTACTTCGAATCGCAGAGCAGCCTGGGCAGCGCCACCATCACCGCCACCTTCGCCCCGGGCACCCACCCGGACCTGGCCCAGGTCGACGTGCAGAACCGCCTGAAAGTGGTCGAGTCGCGCCTGCCGCGCCCGGTCACCCAGCAGGGCCTGCAGGTGGAGAAAGTGTCCACCGGCTTCCTGCTGTTGGCGACCCTCACCTCCGAAGACGGCAAACTCGATGAAACCGCGCTGTCGGACATCCTTGCACGTAACGTGATGGACGAAATCCGCCGCCTCAAGGGCGTCGGCAAGGCCCAGTTGTATGGCTCCGAACGGGCCATGCGCATCTGGATCGACCCGCGCAAGCTCATCGGCTTCAACCTCACGCCCAACGATGTGGCCGAAGCCATCGCCGCGCAGAACGCCCAGGTCGCCCCTGGCAGCATCGGCGATCTGCCCAGCCGCAGCACCCAGGAAATCACTGCCAACGTGGTGGTCAAAGGCCAGTTGAGCAGCCCCGAAGCGTTTGCTGCCATTGTCCTGCGTGCCAACCCGGACGGCTCCACGGTCACCATCGGGGATGTCGCCCGGGTTGAAATCGGCGCCCAGGAATACCAGTACGGCACGCGCCTGAACGGCAAACCGGCCACGGCCTTCAGCGTGCAGTTGTCACCCGGCGCCAACGCCATGGAAACCGCTACCCTGGTACGGGCGAAGATGCAGGACCTGGCGCGCTACTTCCCGGAAGGCGTCAAGTACGACATCCCCTACGACACCTCGCCGTTCGTCAAGGTGTCGATCGAGCAGGTCATCAACACCCTGTTCGAGGCCATGCTGCTGGTGTTCGCAGTCATGTTCCTGTTCCTGCAGAACCTGCGCTACACGCTGATCCCGACCTTGGTCGTGCCAGTGGCATTGATGGGCACCTTCGCCGTGATGCTGGCCATGGGCTTCTCGGTCAATGTGCTGACACTGTTCGGCATGGTACTGGCCATCGGCATTCTGGTCGACGATGCCATTGTGGTGGTGGAGAACGTCGAACGCATCATGGCCGAAGAAGGCTTGCCGCCCAAGCAAGCCACGCGCAAGGCCATGGGCCAGATCAGCGGTGCAATCGTCGGCATCACGCTGGTGCTGGTGGCGGTATTCCTGCCCATGGCCTTCATGCAAGGCTCGGTGGGGGTGATCTACCAGCAGTTCTCGCTGTCGATGGCGGTGTCGATCCTGTTCTCGGCGTTTCTCGCCCTCAGCCTGACCCCGGCATTGTGCGCCACCCTGCTCAAGCCCGTGGCCAAGGGCGAGCACCATGAACGCAAAGGCTTTTTCGGCTGGTTCAATCGCCGCTTCGAACGCATGAGCAACGGCTACCAGCGCTGGGTGGTGCAGGCGCTCAAGCGCAGCGGCCGCTACCTGCTGGTGTACGCGGTGCTGCTGGCGGTGCTGGGCTACGGTTTCAGCCAGCTGCCTACGGCGTTCCTGCCTACCGAAGACCAAGGCTACACCATCACCGACATTCAGCTGCCGCCGGGCGCCAGCCGCATGCGCACCGAACAGGTAGCCGCGCAGATCGAGGCGCACAACGCCGAAGAACCGGGCGTGGGCAACACCACCTTGATCCTCGGCTTCAGCTTCTCCGGTAGCGGGCAGAACGCGGCGCTGGCCTTCACCACCCTCAAGGACTGGTCCGAGCGCGGCGCCGACGACAGCGCCCAGTCGATCGCCGACCGCGCGACCATGGCCTTCACCCAGCTCAAGGACGCGATTGCCTATTCGGTACTGCCGCCGCCCATCGACGGCCTCGGTGAGTCGACCGGTTTCGAATTTCGCCTTCAGGACCGCGGCGCCATGGGCCACGCCGAGCTGATGGCAGCCCGTGACCAGTTGCTCGAAAGCGCCAGCAAAAGCAAGGTGCTGACCAACGTGCGCGAAGCCTCGCTGGCGGAAAGCCCGCAGGTGCAACTGGAAATCGACCGCCGCCAGGCTAATGCACTGGGCGTGTCGTTTGCCGATATCGGCACGGTGCTGGACGTGGCAGTGGGCTCCAGCTACGTCAACGATTTCCCCAACCAGGGCCGTATGCAGCGGGTGGTGGTGCAGGCCGAAGGTGACCAGCGCAGCCAGGTCGAGGACTTGCTGAACATTCACGTGCGCAACGACAGCGGCAAGATGGTGCCACTGGCTGCATTCGTTCAAGCCAGGTGGGTCAGCGGCCCGGTGCAACTGACCCGCTACAACGGTTACCCGGCGGTGTCGATCTCTGGCGAGCCAGCCGCCGGCTACAGCTCGGGCGAAGCCATGGCCGAAGTCGAGCGGCTGGTGGCGCAGCTACCGGCCGGTACCGGCCTGGAATGGACCGGCCTGTCATTGCAGGAGCGGCTGTCCGGTAGCCAGGCCCCCCTGCTGATGGCGCTGTCGCTGCTGGTGGTGTTCCTGTGCCTGGCTGCGCTGTACGAAAGCTGGTCGATCCCGACTGCGGTGCTGCTGGTCGTTCCGCTCGGCGTGCTCGGTGCGGTGCTGGCGGTGACCTTGCGCGGCATGCCCAACGACGTGTTCTTCAAGGTTGGCCTGATCACGCTGATCGGCCTGTCGGCGAAGAACGCCATCCTGATCATCGAGTTCGCCAAGCATCTGGTAGACCAGGGCGTGGACGCCGTCGACGCCGCCGTGCAAGCGGCCCGCCTGCGCCTGCGGCCGATCGTGATGACGTCGCTGGCGTTCATCCTCGGCGTGGTGCCCCTGGCCATCGCCAGCGGCGCAAGCTCTGCCAGCCAGCAGGCGATTGGCACCGGGGTGATCGGCGGCATGCTCAGCGCCACCCTGGCGGTGGTATTCGTGCCGGTGTTCTTCGTGGTGGTGATGCGCCTGTCCGGGCCACGCCAGGCGCATGACAGCGACGGGCACCCCGTGCCCCGCGAAAGCTGACTGGACAAGCCCCGCGTGAAATGGGAGGGTTCCCGGCAATGACTGCCCGGAACCCTTTTTCATGCCTGACGCACGCCCCCCCTGCTCCATACTCATTCTCGCCGGTGGCCGCGGCCAGCGCATGGGCGGCCGTGACAAGGGCCTGGTGGACTGGCAAGGCGAGCCGTTGATTGCACATGTTCATCGAGCGGTGCGGTCACTGAGCGATGACCTGGTCATTTCCTGCAATCGCAACCAGGCGGCTTACCGGGCATACGCCGACCGGTTGGTGGGCGATGCAGAAGCCGACTTCCCCGGGCCGCTGGCGGGGGTGATTGCCGGGCTCAGGGTGGCACGTCATGGGTGGGTGGTGGTGCTGGCTTGCGATGCGCCGCTGGTTGATCGCGAATTGATCGAGGGCCTGCTGCGGCTGGCAGTGGCCGGTAACAGCGCGGCAATGGTGCGTCAGGGTGGTTTTTGGCAGCCGATGTTCAGCGTACTGCCCAAGCGGGTGTTGCCGGTGCTGGAACAGGCCTGGGCAGCGGGTGAGCGAAGTTTGCAGAAGGCCTTGCTGCGCGAGGCGGTGCAAGGGCTGGAGTGCGCCGAGAGTGATCGCCGGCTAAGCAACTTCAACAGCCCGGAACGGCTGCAGGACTGAGGGCATGACACCATTAACACAGGTAGTTCACTGGCCAGCAGGGCCGGCCCTTTCGCGGGTGAACCGGCTCCTACACGACGGCCTGTGTCCAACCCCCGATGTGTGTCCACCACCGAGCTGCGTAGGAGCGGGTTTACCCGCGAATACGGTGGCGACTGCGACGGTGAATGGCCAGGGATAAGGTCATCTGGCAGACAGCTCTTCGATACTGATCTCGCGCATCCGGAACTTCTGCACCTTGCCCGTAACCGTCATCGGAAACGCGTCGACAAAACGGAAGTACCTGGGCACCTTGAAGTGCGCAATCCTCGCCCTCGCCCACTCACGCAACGCTTCCTCACTGACAGCATGCCCCGGGTGCAGCCGCACCCAGGCCACGATCTCTTCACCGTACTTGCTGCACGGCACGCCAATCACCTGCACATCGGCCACCGCCGGATGGGTGAAGAAGAACTCCTCCAGCTCGCGCGGATAAATGTTCTCGCCGCCGCGAATGATCATGTCCTTGCTACGTCCGACAATACGCACATAGCCCTGCTCGTCCATCACCGCCAGGTCGCCGGTGTGCATCCAGCCCTCTGCGTCGATGCTCTCGGCGGTGGCTTTGGGGTTGTTCCAGTAACCCAGCATCACGCTGTAGCCGCGGGTGCACAGTTCGCCGATCTCGCCACGCGGGACCGTGTTGCCTTCGGCGTCCACCACCTTGCTCTCCAGCCGGGGCTGGGTGCGACCGACGCTGGTCACGCGACGCTCCAGGTCGTCAGCGGCACCGGTCTGCAAGGACACCGGGCTGGTCTCGGTCATGCCATAGGCAATCTGCACTTCGGCCATGTGCATCTCGCCAATCACCCGGCGCATCACCTCGATCGGGCAGGTCGCGCCGGCCATGATCCCGGTGCGCAGGCTCGACAGGTCGAATTCACCACGCTGCGGATGGTCCAGTTCAGCAATGAACATGGTCGGCACGCCATACAACGCAGTGGCTTTTTCCTGCGCCACTGCGCGCAGCGTGGCCAGCGGGTCGAAGGCATCGCTGGGGTAAATCAGTGCGCTGCCGTGGGTCATGCAGCCAAGGTTGGCCATGACCATGCCGAAGCAGTGATACAGCGGCACCGGCACCACCAGCCGATCGTGCTCGGTAAGGCCCAGGCTTTCACCGACCATGTACCCGTTGTTGAGGATATTGCTGTGGCTAAGGGTGGCTCCCTTGGGGAAACCGGTGGTGCCTGAGGTGTACTGGATGTTGATCGGGTCGTCGCAACGCAGTTGTGCCTGGCGCGCGGCCAGGGCCTTGCCGCTGACGGCCTCGGCACGGGCCTGCAATGCGTGCCAGGCCAGAAACCCCGGCGGTGGCGACAGCGCCAGGCTGACCACGCCACGCAGTTCTGGGAACCGCTCGCAGATCAACGCACCCGGTTGGCCGTTGGCCAGGCCCGGGACCAGGCCCTGCAGCATGGCGTGGTAATCGGAGGTCTTGAACGCATCGGCACAGATCACCCAGCGGCAGCCGGACTGGCCAAGGGCGTAGTCCAGTTCGCTGGAACGGTACGCCGGGTTGATGTTGACCAGGATCGCGCCCACCTTGGCGCTGGCGAACTGGGTAATGCACCACTCGGCGCAGTTGGGTGCCCAGATGCCAAGACGGTCACCGGGCTGCACGCCCAGGGCCATCAGCGCGCGGGCGTGCTGGTCGACGGCGTCGGCCAGTTGCCGCCACGTGTAGCGCAGGGCCTGATGGTGAACCACCAGCGCCTCACGCTCGGGGAAGCGGGCCACGGTGGCGTCGAAGGCGTCGCCGATGCATTGGGTCAGCAGGAGCTTGTCCTGGTTGCCCTGGGTGTAGCTTGGCTGGGGCATGGGCGTTCTCTTGTTGTTCTTGTGTTTTCTGTGCTGGCTTCTTCGCGGGTGAACCCGCTCCTACAAAATCCTCCACCGGCCTCAAATGTGGCGCCGCCCTTTGTAGGTTTACCCGCGAAGAAGCACACACCGGTTTAGCGAACGAACACCTGCGGCGTCGTGGTAGACATGTCACCACCCGGCAACTTGATGTTCTTTACCTTTTCCAGCGTATCCGGGTTGAACACCGCCAGGTCATTGAAGGTGCCGCCCAGGTAAAGCTTGTCGCCCTTCTTGTCGAACGTCACGCAGTAGTAGGTGTGCTCCAGATTAGCCGCCTTGATCAGTTTGCGCTGTTTGATGTCGTACTTGGCCAGGCGGTTGAGCACGCCGTAGATCTGGTTCGGGTCTTTGGGCGAGCGCAGGCCGGTGAAGTACAGCTCGGTCAGGTCGGCGAACTCCTGGGTGTGGGTCTTGCCGGTCTTCAGGTCGATGCTCAGGTAGCCATACAGCGGTTCGGCGGTGGCCGGGTCCTGCTTGTCATCCTTGAACTTGGCAATGGTGTACAGCATGGTGAACTCATGGCGCGGGCTCTGGTGCGGCCAGAAGTACAGCACATCCGGGGCGCTGTAGCCTTTGCGGTTCCAGTTGCGCAGCGGCAGGGCTACCGAGTATTTGCCGGTCTTCACGTCCATCTTGTAAATGTCCGGCCCGGCAACGTACAGGCTGCCATCGTCGGAGGCGCGCATCAGGTACACCTGGCGCGGCATCGGGAAGCTGCGTACGGGCTTGGCCTGAAGGCCATCGGCGGTGCTGAACACCTCCAGCCGGGGTGGCTTGACCACGTAATGGTCGTTCAGCCTCTGGGTCGGGTTGACCGTGGCATACACCTCTTTGCCGTCTGGGCTGATGGCGAACGAATAGATCGACCGGCCGACTTCACCGGCTACGCTGGACAGGTTGGCGTGGAAGGTGTTCTTGCAAGTGTCCAGGTCGATGCCGTAGATGTCGCCGTAATGGTTGTTGAGCACGTAGGCGGTGCGGTTGTCCGGCGCCATCATTGCGGTGCCAGGGCCGAACTTGTCCGGCATCCGGCAGCTCTTGTAGACCGTATCACTGGCCACATCGACCACATGCAGGTTGTTCGGGTAGTTGGTCACGATCATGTATTCGTGGCCAGCCTTCAGTGCCGGGCCAGTGTCGTCGGCCTGTGCCAGCCCGGCGCAAGCCATGGCGGCGATGGTGAGCGCCAATGGCGCGCAGCGTCCAGCTTTCATGCGGTTTCCCCTTGTCATTCTTGTTGGGCCGTCACTTGTCTTTCGGGAACACGGTGCCGAGGTTGCGCCAGTCCTCTGCCGAGTTGGTCGCCTGGGCGTTCCAGTCCTGGTAGGTGCCCATCATGTCCGGCACCTGGGCCGGCCACCAGCAAGGGTCGGAACAACCATAAAGGTCGGCCTCCATCGGCTGGCACAGCGAGCTCACGCCGCCAAAGGCGTCCACCTCCCAACCGGGGTCGGTAGTGGCCGTGCAGCCGGCCACCGCGCTCATTGCCATCACTTCTTCGACACGGTCTTCGGCGGCGGCCTGCTCCAGGATGCGCGCCTTGTTGTTCAGGGGCTTCAAGTGCTTCATGTCAGTGCGCCTTCCGCGGGGTGATGTAGCGATCGATGAAGGCCGGGTTGGCGGCCATGATGCGGCTGTAGACTTCAATGCCGAAGTCCACCCAGTCGCGCATCAGCTCGCAGTAGTGATACGTCGGGTGCTGCGGGTCGCCGTAGCGCGCATAGCTTTCGTGATAGCAGCCGCCGGAGCACAGGTTGCGGATGCGACAGCTTTCACAGCCGGTGTTGCTGCGGTCCAGGCGCTGCGACAGGAAGTCGTTGAGCTGCGCCTGCTTCACGCCCTGGTGCACGTTACCGAAGGTGGGCAGGCTGGAGCCGGTGAAGCGGTGGCACAGGTTCAACTCACCTTCGTGGTCCACTGCCAGCATCTTCAACCCGGCGCCACACGGCAGGGCCTTCTTGTGGCCTTCGTGGATGTCGGTGATCAACTGATGCAGGTTGGAGAACCCGATGTTGCGGTGCTCCAGTGCCGCCTCCAGGTAGCGCCGGCCGAGTGCCTTCATGTTGGCGAAGACTTGCACCAGCTCGTCGCCAGTGAGGTTGAAGTCGGCCATGTCGCCAGAGGTAACCGGGGCAAAGCCGACCTCGGCGAAACCCATTTCGTTGAACAGGTGGTTCCAAATGGTTTCAACGTCGGTAATGCCACGGGTCAGCGTAACCCGCGCCCCCACTGGCCGGCTGGTGTAGCGCGACAGCAGCAGGTCGGCCTTGCGCCGCACCACGTCATAGGTGCCCTGCCCGCCCACGGTGATACGGTTGCGGTCGTGCACGGTCTTGGGGCCATCGATGCTGATCGACAGGCCAAAGCGGTGGGCGTTGAGCCAATCGATGATTTCTTCGGTCAGCAAGGTAGCATTGGTGGTCATGATGAACTCCACCTGCTTGCCCGCCTCGGCGAACCGCCGCTCGCAGTAAGCCACCATGTGCTCGATCAACGGCCGGTTGGACAGCGGTTCGCCGCCGAAGAACACCACGCTGTAGCGCTGCTCGTTGGGTGATTCCTTGAGCAGCATCTCCACCGAGGCTTCGGCGGTGGCGGTACTCATCTTCTTGCCGGCGGAAGGCTTGTCCAGGTCTTCCTTGTAGCAATAGGTGCAGCTGAGGTTGCAACCGGTGTTGACGTTGAGCACCACGGTGTTAAGTGCGGTGCGCTCGACTTGCCTGAGGGCGATTTCCGGGGTCAGCGGCGAGCCGTCGCTGACCAGCTCCAGCGCGATCAGCTCGCGCAGGGTGTCCTGGATATCCTCGCCGGCAAACTGCTGGCCAAGGCGCTGCATCAGCTCCTCGGCCGAGCAGCCTTGCTGGCGCAAGGTGTCGATGATGCCGCCGGTCACCGCGTCAGCGGTGAACAGCGAACTGCTGGGGATATGGAACAGCATGCGGTCGGCATCAACCTGTACTTCGTGCAGGTTGCGTTCGACCAGGTTCAGTAGTACGCCCATGGCGACCTCCCGATAATCGATCCGTTGGAAAACCGTTGCAGCCTGCCGTTACGGCAGCGGCGGGTTGTTCCAGCGCTGTACGGTGACGATCATGTGCCCTTCGCCGGTCTGGCCACCGTCGGCCAGAGTGGCGATGACCTTCAGGTTACCGGCGTTGTTGGTCATCATCTTGCGCTCAGGGTTGGGCCCGGCACCGCCTGGCACGAACACACCGTCGGCCTGCATCTGCCCGGCGAACTTGACGTCTTCATCCTCGACAGCACGCTCGTTGAACGGCTCGACTTTCCAGCTGGCCGGCAGGTAGCCGATACGCAGCGGCTGGCCATTGGCATCCTTGCCCCAGGCTTCGGCCTCGAAACGCCCCTGCACCTTTGGCACGGAGGCGCCGTTCTCGCCAATGCGTGCGATGGAGAACGCCGGCACGACCTTCACTTCGTCGACCTTGTCGTAAACCGCCAGGTTCACGCCCTTGAGCGCACCTACCGCCACCTCGCGCAGCCCTGGCCTGGCATCGGCCGCGGCACGGGCCTTGACCCTTACCAGGGTCGGGGTCTGCTCCAGCACTTGGGTCACTTCCACCCCGGCGCCCAGGTCCGGCTTGCCAGTCAGGCCGCTGCCAACCAGGGTGATTTCGCTTTCGCCTCCGGCTTTGATGAACGCCGGTTGTACCGCCAGCAACTGCGCCTTGCCTTCTTTTACGGCGCTGAAGTCCAGGCCGCGCTCATCGTGATCGGCTTCGAACATACGGCCTTTCATTTCGCCATCCAGTGCGGCGAACACCTGGCGCAGGTTGGCATCGCCCACCTTCACATTGCCCCGCCATTCATAACCGTTGTACAGGATGGCCGAGCCGCTGCCGTTGAACGGTGTCCCGTCGGCGTAAGCGCCCTTGACCTCGACCTTGAAGGTATCGCCCTCTCCGGCCGTGACGCTCATCACCCCACGTACATCGCCCTTGGCCAACATATGACCGCTGAATGCCCACTGCCCCGGCAGTACGTCCGCCTTGGGTTTGGCCTTCTGCCATTCGTCCCAGGCCGCGCTGTCCATTGGGAAGCGCTTGGCAAGGTCCGGCACCACTTGCTGCAGGGCGATCGGCAGCCAGTCGCGGTCACGCGCCTGGGCCTGGTATTCAAGGGACGGCCATTGGCCAAGGTGAAAGTGGACCAAGTGTTCCCACTCCTTGGCCGGGCGCCGTTGCAAGGCGACACGGGCACCCGAGTGGCAACGGCCACAGGTCTCGCTGAGCTGGGTGTCGAAGTGCTCGACGGTATTGAGGCGACGCTCCATGGCGTAACGCACGCCATCGGTTTCGCTGGGCGCCAGGCCCTGTTTGTCGGCCAGGTATTTGACCAGCGTGCGACGGTCGTCGTCGCTGATCTGAAGGCCATGCATCACCTGCATGCGGGCGATGCTCATCAGCCAGCCTTCCGGCGTCTTGCGCTGGTGGCTGATGCGGCTATAGGTGTCGTTGCCTTCGGGGATATGGCACCCCATGCACTTGTTCTGCAACAGGCTCGGGCCCTGCTCGGCCGCCATGGCCTGGGTGCTCAGCAGCGCGGCGGCGACCAGCGCCAGTTTGCCCGCATGCCGCCGGAGTCGAGTCGTCTTCAAGGTCAGACCTCCACGGTTGTTGTTCTTATCGTTTTCGCACGCTTTGGTACAGCAGGTGTGCATGTGACGGTTGTGATACAGGAACTGTGCCAGTTAGGGTAAAAGCGTTTCCTTTCAACCCTTTAAGCGGTTTTCGGGGCTTGGCCAGGAGCCGGGATGGCCATTTGCAGCGTGCCATTTCGCGACAGGGTGTTTCATGTTGAGACAGGGCCCGCAAAGAGGCCGAACAGCCACTGTTTCACCACCGTCTCACACCGTCTCAATGTGCAACAGCGCAACCTGGCAATCGCAGCCTTGCGCTCAGGCAAAACCCAACGCCCACAACGCTTTGCGGCCATCGGCCCAGGTTGGCACGGCCATTGCGCCAGTGCCCGTCACATCCAATGACAAGAGGCACAGCCCCATGCTTTCCGAACTGCCCATCCTGCCCGCCACCCGCGCCTTTCTCGAACGCAAGCTGAAGATGCGCATCGGTGCCGACTGGCAGGACGCCGCCAGCGGTCGCACCCTGTCGTTTCGCAACCCGGCCACCGGCGAAGTGCTGGGTGAAGTGCCGGCCGCCGAGGCCGAAGATGTCGACCGCGCCGTGCGCGCTGCGCGCCAGGCCTTCGACGACTCGCCCTGGAGCCGCATGCGCCCACGCGAGCGGCAGAACCTGCTGTGGCGCCTGGCCGACCTGATGGAGCGCGATGCACGTCAGCTGGCCGAACTGGAATGCCTGAACAATGGCAAGAGCGCCGCCGTGGCCCAGGTGATGGACGTGCAACTGGCTATCGACTTCCTGCGCTATATGGCAGGCTGGGCCACCAAGATCGAGGGTAGCACCGTCGAAGCGTCCATGCCGTTGATGCCCAACGACCAGTTCCACGGCTTCGTGCGCCGTGAGGCAGTGGGCGTGGTTGGCGCCATCGTCGCCTGGAACTTCCCACTGCTGCTGGCCTGCTGGAAGCTCGGCCCGGCACTGGCCACCGGCTGCACCGTGGTGCTCAAGCCTGCCGATGAAACCCCACTGAGCGTGCTCAAGCTGGCCGAGCTGGTCGACGAGGCCGGCTACCCGGCCGGTGTGTTCAACGTGGTTACCGGTACCGGCCTGAACGCCGGCGCCGCGCTCAGCCGCCATCCCGGCGTAGACAAACTGACCTTCACCGGCTCCACCGAGGTCGGCAAGCTGATCGGCAAGGCGGCCATGGACAACATGACCCGCGTCACCCTGGAACTGGGCGGCAAGTCGCCGACCATCGTCATGCCCGACGCCAACCTGCAGGAAGCCGCAGCCGGTGCGGCCACGGCCATCTTCTTCAACCAGGGCCAGGTGTGCTGCGCAGGCTCGCGGCTGTATGTGCACCGCAAGCACTTCGACAATGTGGTGGCCGACATCGCCGCAATTGCCAATGCCATGAAGCTGGGCAACGGGCTGGACCCGGCGGTGCAGATGGGCCCGCTGATTTCAGCCAAGCAGCAGGACCGCGTCACCGGCTACATCGAGCTCGGCCGCGAACTGGGCGCCACCATCGCCTGCGGGGGTGAAGGTTTCGGGCCTGGTTACTTCGTCAAGCCGACGGTGATTGTCGATGTGGACCAGCGTCACCGCCTGGTGCAGGAAGAAATCTTCGGGCCGGTGCTGGTGGCGATGCCATTCGATGACATCGACGAAGTGATCGGCATGGCCAACGACAATCCCTACGGCCTGGGTGCAAGTATCTGGTCCAACGACCTGGCCGCCGTGCACCGCATGATTCCGCGCATCAAGTCCGGCTCGGTGTGGGTCAACTGCCACAGCGCGCTGGACCCGGCGCTGCCGTTTGGTGGCTACAAGATGTCTGGCGTTGGTCGTGAGATGGGCTCAGCGGCCATCGAGCACTACACCGAGCTGAAATCGGTGTTGATCAAGCTCTGATCCTTTTTCCTGTGCCGGCCTCTTCGCGGGTGAACCCGCTCCTACACCCGGTATCACGTGCCTTGTAGGCGCGGGGTCACCCGCGAAGAGGCCGGCACAGGCAACAAAAAAACAACAATAAAAACCATGGAGCAAACCCATGAGGCACACACTCGCCTGCACATTGGCCCTGCTGTTAACCGCCCCCGCCAGCCAAGCCTACGAGCTGTACAACCACGATGGCACCACCCTCAACGCCAACCTCGAAGCCCTGTTCGGCGTCTTCCACAGCGACGAAAGCTTCAACCAGGCCGGCAACCGCCAACCCGGCAGCACCGCCTGGCAGGAAGGCTACGTCAAATACGGCCTCAGCGGCAGCCAGACCCTGGCCGATAGCGGCACCCTCTACGGCGCCTTCAGCCTGCTCAGTTCCGCCACCTGGGGCGATGGCGACGCCGCCGGCCTGAC
Organism: Pseudomonas sp. GLN_2; assembly: GCF_043106005.1. Lineage (NCBI taxonomy): Bacteria > Pseudomonadati > Pseudomonadota > Gammaproteobacteria > Pseudomonadales > Pseudomonadaceae > Pseudomonas > Pseudomonas sp. GLN_2. The sequence goes on from NZ_JBICMC010000002.1 coordinate 84,222, forward strand.
CCTGGGTGACGAACGTCGCACCGCCATCGAAGACCTGTATTTGGGCTGGCGCTCGGCCAACCTGTTTCCGGCGCTGGGCGAAGATGGCGTGGACATTTCCGGTGGCCGCCAGGTCGTCACCCTGGGTGATGGTTTCCTGATCCAGGGTGACCCGGTCAACCTGGGCAAGGTCGACCTGGGGGCCAACTTCGACCGCGGCGGTGCCTACTACCTGGCCGCGCGCAAGGCCTTCGACCGCACCGCCGTGCTGCGCCTGGGCGGCAACCAGGGCTGGCGCGGTAACCTGATGTGGTTGAAGTCCGACAACCATTACCAGGCCGACACTTCCCTGGCGGTCGCCAACCTGGAGCACGTCGCCGATACCGGTACCGTCGGCCTGAGCTGGATCCGCGGCCTCGACGTGGACCCGCGCTACGCGCAGATCATGGGCCTGGAACACCGTGACGGCATGGACACCGCCAGCCTGCGCGGGCGCGGCAACCTGGGCGTCAAAGACCTGGAGCTGGCCGCCGAGTACGTGACCCAGGACAAGACCGGCGGGCGCGAGAATGCCTGGTACCTGGAGGGCAACTGGACCTTCTCCCAACTGCCCTGGTCACCCACCGCCACCTACCGCTACAGCCGCTTCTCCGAAGGCTTCGACCCGCTGTTCTATGGCCTCAGCCGGGGTTACGGCACCTGGTTCCAGGGTGAAGTGGCAGCCAACTATGCCGGTCCGTTCAACAAGAACAGCCAAGTGCACCATGTAGCGCTGAAGGGCAAGCCACGGGACAACCTGACCGTCGGCGCGCTGTACTTCGACTTCGACACGCTGGACACCGACCAGGGCAACCTTGGCGGGCGCGAGTTGGACCTGTATGTGGAATGGATGGTCAACGACCACCTGCTGATCAGCCCGGTGGTGGGGTTCTACAAACCGGAGCGCAGTGCGGCCAATGGCGGTACGCAGTTGGGCGGGCGGGATACCGGGACTTACCTGCAGTTGATTGTCGGGACCTTTTTCTGATCCGACATCCTGGGGCTGCTTCGCAGCCCATCGCGACGCAAGGCCGCTCCCACAGGGTGGACCGGCTCCCAAGGGTTGGATTGGTGTCCAACTTCTTGGGGGCAGTCCATCCCTGTGGGAGCGGCCTTGCGTCGCGATGGGCCGCAAAGCGGCCCCGACAATCTCAAACCAACCCCTGCTCCCCTAGCCACCGCCGCACTATTCTCTGCTGTTCACTCGCAAGCCCCGACAACACTGCCTCAAAAGGCCGCCCACTGCGTATTTGTCGCACCACAGGCGCCAGTTCCACCCCCTGCAAATGCCAAACCCCCAGCGGCTGATCCGCCGTCACCACGACCTCGGCTTCATCCACCAGCCCGTCACGCAGCACCGGCCGCCGCTCAACCCGGACCGCTTGCCAATCAGCCGCCTGATGCAGGGGTTGCGCATCCGGCCAACCCTGGCGCCGGGCCCAGAACGGTTGCCCCACCCGGCTTTGTTCCTGGGCATAGAAATCCCGGCCAATGCGGGCAAAACGCAAGAACAGCTGCTCGACCCGCTGCTGGTGAAACTGCCGCGCCAGCTCGGCCCGCTCAGGCCTGCGCAGCAACGTATTGATCACCACCGGCGCCTGCAATGCCGAAGAGAGCGACTGAAAAATCCCGTTGCCCGACAGCGGGTCAATGGCCATGGCGGCATCCCCCACCCGGATCCAGTCCTGCCCGACACATTCACCCGCCAGAATGGCGGTACTGCTGCGTGCATGCACCTGTGCCGGTATCAATGCCTGATCGTCGAACAGTTCAGCGACCAGCGCGCTGCGGCCCCGCAACGCCACGCAGTACGCTGCCAGCCCAGCCTTTCCCGGCAGCCCGGCCGCGTCCTGGGTGACTTGCCAGTAACAGCGGCCATCCTCCAGCCGTGCCATCCACGCCCAGCCATCCTCCAGGCTCTCCACCGCCGACGCAGGCGCACCCGGGCTACCCTGCCAGACATTGAGCAGGCTGACCGTTTCCGGCCCACGCAAGCGGTCTGCGGCCAGGGGTGCCTGACGGCCTCGGGCCTCGACCAGGAAATCAGCAGTCAGCACCTGCCCATCGTCCAGGCGCACATGATGACCGCCCCCCTGCACGACCTCACGCACCCGCCCCTCGACCACACTCACGCCTGCGCGCTGAAGGTCTTCGCGCAGCGCCTGGTCAAAGCGTTGCCGGTCGAGCAAAAACTCCTGGTTCATGTGAAGGTGCTGGCCGTTCCAGAGCACCTGGCGAGTGGCCGGCATGGCCGCCTGGCTCAAGGCCCCGCCAAGGCCTGCGTGACGCAAGCCCTCCAGCACCCGCTGCGAAACGCCTTCAACTGCCGCGAAACGGCGCCACTCCGATACCACTGTCACGGTGTAACCCAGCCGCCGCAAGCCAATGGCCGTGGCGGCACCCGCAGGGCCGGCACCCAGCACCACAATGCGCAACTCAGCCATGGCGGCCACCTCGCCGCTCGGGCCCTTTGAAGGCCGCATGTTCACGCAACCAGTCATGCACTTGCTGGCGGTCCATTCCCTGGGCATCACGCAGCAAGGCGGCAATCTTCCCGCTCAACGCCGCACAACCCAGGCTCGCACCCGCCCGCTCACCCGCCCCCACGTAAGCGCCAAAATCCGCCTGTCGAGTACCCAGCCACGACCACTGGCCCGGTGCACAGCGGGCATCGCCAGTGACCCGAATGACACCCGGGTAGCTGGCCGGGAACACCGGCCCCCCCTGCGCCGGGCTCGATGCACACAACAGCACACCTGCGGCCAACGCCTCGGCACAGGCCTGGTGCAGCACGGGCCGGTCCTGCTGCAAACCCAGGCTCAGGTTGACCAGCGCGGCCCCCGACTCCACCAGCCACAGCAATGCGGCTGCCACCTGCAACGCACTGGTGCTGGCCTGGGCACTGAACACCTGAGCCACCAGCACCGACACAGGACCAGCCTGCTGTTGCAAGCTGGCGAGCACCGCACTGCCGTGCCCAAGCTGGTCGGGGAGCATTTCACCTTCGCGCAACTGGCCGTCTTCCAGCCAGAAACGGCGGGCGTCCCGCAAGCCGTTGGCCTGCTCCGGCGAGCAGCCGCTGTCGATGATGCCAACGCGCACGTCAGTGCCCATGTTTGATCACCTCCTGCGCCAGTACCTGCAACTGGCCGTCATGCAGTTGCAGATGCAGGTCGGCATCGGCCAGGGTCGAAGCCCGGTGGCTGATCAGGATGCGTGTGCGGCCGGCGAACAGCTGGTCGATGGCCGCGATCACTTCACGTTCGGTGGCCTCATCCACCGCCGAAGTGGCCTCGTCCAGCACCAGAATTGCCGGGGCCTGCAACACTGCACGAGCAATGGCGATGCGTTGTTTCTGCCCCCCGGACAACTGCTGGCCGCGCTCGCCCAGCAAGCCATCCAGGCCCAGCGGCAGGCTGTCGACCAGGCTGTCCAGCCGCGCCAGGCGCACCACCCGTTCCAGTTCATCACGGCTGGCCTCGGGCACGCCATAAGCCAGGTTCTGCGCCAGGGTGCCACGGAACAGCACGATGTCCTGGCTGACCACGGCGATTCGCCTGCGCAGCGCAGCCAGGTCAAGGTCGCGCAGGTCGACGCCGTCCAGCAGGATGCGCCCGGCGTCCGGGTCGTAGAAGCGCTGCAGCAGGTCGATCAGGGTTGACTTGCCCACCCCGGAGGCACCGCTGATGGCGACTTTCAGGCCACCCGGGATGCTCACCCGCACGTTGTTCAGAACCGCACCCTGGCGCCCCTCATGGGCAAAGCTCAGCGCCTCCAGGCGCAACTCGCCCGGGCCATCGGGGATGGGCTGCGAGTTGGCGGTCTGATGTACCGCTACCGCTTCCTGCTTCAATTCCATCACCCTTCCCAGGCTGACAGCCATGCGCTGCACCGCCACGTACAAGCCCAACAGGCTCTGCACCGGCCCAACCGCCATGCCCATGTAAGTAGAAAAAGCGATCAACGCGCCCAGTTGCCAGGTACCCTGGATCACCCACCAGCCACCGACCAGGAACGCACAGGCACGGCACCACGAGGTGAGCGTGCCGGGGATGGCCTGGGTGAAGAATTCGGTCACCTGCACCTTCAGCAACTGGCGCAGGTAACCTTGCCCAAGCTGGTCCAGGCGCCCTGCTTCCCGGCCTTGCTGGCCGGCCGCCTGAATGAACTTCATCGCCGGCAGGGTCTCGACCAGGAACGACGACACATCCGCCGAGCGCTCACGCAAGTTGCGCACTTCGCGCTCCACCTTGCGCCGCATCCAGCGCAGCCACAGCACCTCGATCGGCACCAGCACCGCCAGCAACAGGGACAACTGCCACGACAGCATCAGCATCAACGTCACCGCACCCACCAGGCCGATCACCGCCGACACCGCCGAGAACAGCGAGTCCACGGCAAAGCGCTGGATCTCTGCCACATCGCCATCCAGCCGCGAAAGGATGTCGCCGATACGCCGCCGCCCGTAGAAGGTCGGTGACAACTGCTGCAGATGGCGGTAAAGGTCATCGCGCAAGGCGAACAGGATGCGCCCCGACAGGCGCGTATGCAGGTAGCGGTTGACGCCGGCCAGCACCGTGCCCAGCAGGCCCGCGCCGATCATGATTGCCGCCATGTGCCAAAGCGTCTGGTAATCCTTGGCCAGCAGCCCCTCATCGATCAGGGTCTTGACCAGCCAGGGTTGCGCCAGCGCCAGCAGCGATGCACCCAGCGACAAGCCGAGCAACAGGCCGATGGCACGTCGGTGTGGGCGCACGAAACCATACAGCCAGGCCAACGCCTGGCGCATGAGTACAGGGTCGCTGGAATCCACCAGCCTTGCGAACAGGCCGCCCACGTCAGCCGCGCAACTGCTTGAGCTTGCGGTACAGCGTCGCCCGGCTGATACCCAGTGCCGCGGCGGCGGCCGAGACGTTGCCCTGGTGGCGCGCCAGAGCACCGCGAATCTGTTCCAGTTCACTGTCCTTGAGGCTGCCGGAGGGCGCTGCGCTGCTGGCGAGTTCGTCCAGCAGGCAGTCGGTAAGGTGATCGAGGGTCAGCACCTGCTCGCCATCCTCGCGCATGGCGAGGGCGGTGCGCACCACCATTTCCAGCTGGCGGATGTTGCCTGGCCAGTCGAAGCCTTCGAGCAACGCGGTCAACGCCGGGTCGAGGGTTACGCCACGCGCATCGGCCTTGTCCAGCAGGCCCTGGATGATCGCCGCCAGGTCCTCACGTTCGCGCAGGGCCGGCAGGCGCAGCGACACACCGTTGACCCGGTAGAACAGGTCTTCACGGAAGTGCTGCTCCTGCACCAGGCGCTTGAGGTCGCGGTGGGTGGCGCAGATCAGCGCCACGTCGATGTCCTGCTCGTCACCCGCCCCCAAGGGTGCTACGCGGCGCTCCTGCAGTACCCGCAGCAGGCGTGCTTGCAGGGCCAGCGGCATGTCGCCGATTTCGTCGAGGAACAGCGTGCCACCATGGGCCTGCATCAGCCGCCCGACCATGCCGCCCCGGCGCGAACCGGTGAAGGCGCCCTCACGGTAGCCGAACAGCTCGGACTCGATCAGCCCTTCGGGAATGGCCGCGCAGTTGACTGCCACAAACGGTTTGTCGGCACGCGGGCTGGCCTGGTGCAAGGCGCGAGCGACCACTTCCTTGCCGGTACCGGTTTCGCCCAGCAGCAGCACTGGCAAACCATTGCCCAGCCCCTGGCGAGCCATGCGCAGGTTGCGCGCCAGGCGTTGATCACCTCCGGCCAGAGCATCGAGTGCAGGTGACTGTTTGCTCAAGGCCGGCTTGCTGGATGGTGTGCTGGAGGTTACCCGGCCATGGCGCGGCAGCTGTAGGGCACGGAAATAGAACTCGCCCTTGGCGGTCTGCACGCTGCTGACCCCACCCTGCCACAGGCGAGCGATAAAGGCCGGGGAACGTTCGCCCAGCAGGTCGGTGCTGCGCCGACCAATCAGTTCGTGACGCGGCACCTGCAACAGCTGGCAGGCACTGTCGTTGGCAGCCAGCACTTCGCCGTCCAGGCTCAGGGCCAGCAGGCCGTGCCAGGCACTGTTGAGGTACTGCGGGCGGCTGTGGAAGGCCAGCACCAACTGGTCCGGGTGGCACAGGCCAAACAGGCGGCTTTCAATGTTGCCGGCCGCCAGCATCAGGGTCGACAGGCTGTCCTGCGGTTGCGCCATCACCCCTTCGCGGGTGATGTCGAGCACGCCGATCACCTCGCCGCTCGGGTCGCGCAGTGGCACGGAAGTACAGGAGAACGGGCTCAGGCGGTCTAGGTAATGTTCGCCGCAGTTGATCAGCGTCGGCCGGCCTTCGACCACGGCCGTGCCGATGGCATTGGTGCCGCGCAGCGATTCGCTCCAGCAACTGCCCGGGTGCAGATCGCGCAGGCCTTCGCGTTGCAGCACGTGCTTCTGGCCTTCGATGGCCAGCACGTTGGCCTGGGCATCGCCGAGGATGACGATGCCAGCCTTGCCCTGGCGCGCGACCAGGTAGTCGAGTTCGGGGGTAACGGCATCGATCAACAGGCGGTTGCGCTCCAGCAGCAGGCGCAGGTCATGGCCCTGTTCCAGGCCCAGGCCGACCTGTTCGCCCTGCAGGCAGTCCAGGCCGTGGCCCAGGCTGCGGCGCCAGGAGGCGTCGATCTCGTCGCGCAGCATGCCCAGCGGTAGTTCGCCTTCGCTGGCCAGCTTCAGGCGGGCCTCGCGGGATTCGTGCAGCGGGTCGTGGGCGTTTGTTATAAGTTGTCGCGCCATTTTCTACTCCGGCTGTGCCCCGCAATGTGACGGGGTACGGGCTTGGGAATTTTCCGCAGTGTGCGGGAGAAATGGCTGGGCGTCATCTGGTAGTGGATGGATTGGGGTGTAGCTGGCCAGGTTACTTGAAACTGGCGCAATCCCTGTGGAAGCTGGCTTGCCGACGATCATCGGCTTCGCCGGTGCGATCCACCGCGTCGCCTGCTTCGCGGGCTTGCCCGCTCCCACAGGGTTCGCACCAAGCCTGAGGACTGCGCTGTACCTGTGGGAGCGGGCGAGCCCGCGAAGAGGCCCTCGAGGTCAATCAGGGATATCGATCGCTATCACCAATAGCCAAGCCCCGTCAGGCACTCGACGCCGCCTTCCGCCCAGACAGTTGCTGCCTCTCAACCCCATCCAGCAACGCCTCCACCACCGCCTTGGCCGAATCCAACCCATGGTCATTGCTCAACAACAGATCACGGCAGGTGCCCTTGGCCAGTTCCAGCGCCTTGAGGTTGGTCGCAAACGCCCCTTTCAGCAGCGTGGACAGGTGCACTAGCGCATCTTCGTAATCCACGCCGGAACGAACGGCGAACAACGGTGGATGGCTGCATTCGCAGGTGGAGAAACTGGAGGCCGCCGTGGTGGCGCGTACAGGAGGATCAGGTAAGCCTTTTGTCATTGTGTCGCTCCTTGATTCACTGGAGTCGCCACACAACGTGACCAAACGAATGGGTGGCGACTGTACGCGGGTTGGTCAACCGGGAATCAAGGAAACCGGCGCGCACGGAGGCGCCCCACGCACAGCCGCCATAAAACGAAACAGCCGGGCACAAAAAAGCGCCAACTGTATCGCAGAGCGGGCGCTTGTGCGCCTTGATGATTGCGGGTGACCAAACCCGACTGCTGGATTGACAGCAGCGGACAAAGACTACCGAGGTCAGGGAAGGGTTTCAAGCTGAGGGCATGCGCAGTAACACTTCTGTTGCCTGATCGCACTCCTGGTCGGCTGCTGCGGCCGATGTGGGAGCCTTGTGTCGCGATAGGGCTGCGATGGCGCACTCCTTTCAAGGTGATCGGTGAGGCCTGGACGAAAACGCCGGAGCGATTCCCTATCAATCCGCACCATCTCATTCGGGGACCGTCCCCCCTTGCGGGCCATACTTACCAGATCCTCTTTGAGCGCAGGAGGCGATATTAGGTAAAACTGTAAAACTGGCATGGATTAATCCGGGCGCCCGCACACCCCAACAGCATATGTCAACTGTTAAAAATAACGATTGCGGCCCGTTATTCACTAATCTATATATACCTACAATATTGAATAAACCAGGGGCAATGATCGATGCTACGCTATACCCCCTATGGTTGGCACATGGCGGCTAACCACTCAACCCTCGCATTCAACGATCAGCCGTTCGATAAAACATCCGATGGATATTTACTCGGGAATGGTCGGCGCGGATACAAGCCGCGCTTGATGCGCTTCTGTTCGCCGGACAATTTAAGTCCATTTCAATCAGGCGGCATCAACAGCTACGCCTACTGCCAAGGAGATCCGATCAACTTTGTTGATCCAAGTGGCCATTCCGGCGTTCTGCCACTACAAATTCTGGCCGCGCAAAAATTACCGCCTTCGTCAAGGCCAGGAAATTTAAGAGCATCCAACCTGCGGTCATCTCAATTAATGTATGATGATTACATAAAAATATTAAACAAAAAAAAGCCAAACCTCTATACCATGGAGAGTCTCGAGATATTCAAGGGACCACACACAGATGTCATGATCAAAGCGTCGGCACGTGATGCTTACTTTTCGGTTAGAAGCAAAGATTTCAGTCGCCTGGTAATAAAGGAGCACCGAGACCGCTTAATATTAGCAGGCATCGACGAAGTTACACTACAGCAACGAGACCAAGCTAGAGATGCGATATATCTTGGCAAACCCCCGACAGACCCTGAAATCATACCACTATACCGTGGACTGCTTGAGATCCGTAACCTATATGAGCCCCCTACAGTGGGTTCTACTACTTTACTCAGCGGGCCAAGTGCGCTTCACGGGCGCAACTATCAGGAGCAGGTAAAAATAATAAGAAACAGAATGCACTCATCCCATTTCAACTTCTCACTAACTCAATGAAAGCTGATCGCCTAGCCGGTAGCTTATACTATTGCCTGCATCGAATAAGCTAAAGTCTCGAAATGCTTTAGGGAAACTCCAATCAAGTTGCCCGAAACCTGAAATTCGCAATGTTTTCAAGCAAAATCAGCACAGGTCAGGCGGCCTGTGCTGAATTGATCAGAGCTTCCCTAACAGTCAATCAAGGCTGCTGATTCTGGCTCAAGAACTTGTCCACCGTGGCCTTGCCATCAGCTGGATCCCCCGCCACCTGCCACAGCCGCCGCTCGATCCCCTGCGCCAGCAAGTGCCCCACCGCCGCTTCGATCGCCGACAGCACGCACAGCTGCGCCGGTTCATTGGTGGTATACCCCACCTCGGCTTCCAGCAGCTTCTTGAACTCGATGAACTTGAACACCCCGGCACTGCGCCCTACCGAGTAGATGGTCTTGCTGGTCATCACGTTGGCCAGCACCTGCCCGGTGCGCACGTCCACGGCGCGCAGGTTGACGGTGACCTGGTCGACGCGGTATTCGCGGGAGATGTCGATGCCCAAATAGCGGGCGCCTTCGCCGCCGCTGCGCACGTTGGTGTCGTAGGCAATGATGCCGCCCTCCAACATCAGGTTGGCGGCCTGCAGCGGTGGCAGCTCGCCCATGATGTTTTCCGCCACATCCGGCTTTTTCTGAGATGCGCGGATGATCTTGCGCTCGGTCAGCAGGTTCTGCAGCCCTTCACGCTCCAGCACCACGAACCAGCCGCTGGCACTCAGGGCGTCCATCAACATGCTGGCCGCGCCTTGGGTGACGCTGGTGGAGAACGAGCTGGCCGGGGTGGGCTTGTATTGCCCGGTCTGGTCGCGGAAGCCGTACACCACGGCCATCAGCCGGCCTTTGGGCCGTGGCATGTTGATCAGGTCGTAATAGGTCGAGGCCCGAGGGGTCAGGGTCGGGGTTTCCGAGTCCTGTTCGGCCGACATGGGTTCGCGCAGGCTGCAACCACTTTGCAGGCCCAGGGCGGTGAGGATCAGCAGCGCGCTCAGCAGACGTTTCATGGTGTTCTCTCCCCAACATAAAAGCCCTTCCCTCTCAGGGGTTCAGGCCGCTGACCTCAATGATCGAAATTTCTCCTGTGGCACGATCGGTGACCTTGATGCTCAAGGCCCCGGAATCGTCGATGACGTCGATGAGAAACGCATCGGTCGCCATGCTGCCGGTGTTGCCATTACTGATGTTGTCCAGCAACTGCGACAACATCCGCGACTCCAGCTGGTTGCTGAAGCGCTCAAGGGCCGTGGTGCCGGTAAAGGCCGAGGCGCGGTCCTTGAGGTCCGGGTCGTCGTAGTCGTTCTGCGCCTGGGCGTTGTTCAGCAGCCAGGTGCCGTTCAACGGGTTGCCGCCAAAGGCCGGGTTGACCGGGGTGTACACCAGCTCGGTGGCCTGGGCAGCACAGGCGCTGGCCAGCAGGCAGGCGGCAATGCAACGGGGTATGCGGTGATTCATAGCTCGTCCCTCTCCAAGTCGGTGGTGTCCTGTAGCAGGCGTTGCAGCTTGCGTTGAATGATCTGCTGCTTGACCAGGTCGGCAGCGGCGACGGCCTCGTCCTTGAGCTCGGTGGTATTGGGTGGCAGGAAGCGGCGGTACACCACTTCACGCTCGAATTCCACCGTCACCAGGCTGCCCCAGCGGGCATCGGGGCGTTCGCGTACCACCAGGTTGAAGTCCAGACGGCTGGTGGCACGCAGGCGGTCGGCGAAGTAGTAGTAAAAGTCGTGGCCGATGTGCGAGATGGTGTTGTCGACGATAAAACCCTGCATCTCGTCTTCAGCACCCGCCTTGGCGCAGGTGGTCACCCCAGCCATCAGCAGCAGGCTCAGGCACAGCGCAGTCAGGCGCTTCATGGCGTGTCTCCCGGGCCTGCATTCGTCTGCACACCGCGTGCACTTTCGGTAAAGGCTTGCTCGGCGACGAACTGCCAGTCGCTGTAGTGCTCCATCCCCTCGAACCCGCTCCATTCGGCGCTGAAGCCACTGCGCTTGAAAGGGGTGGCGTCCGAACGGCTGTAGACGCCAGTGATACGGCCGTCGATCGAGCGCAGCAGGCCCCATTCGTCGCTGTTGCTGATCGGGTCAGGGTAAAGCCTGCGAATGTGCCGTTTGGCCTGCGGGAAACGGTTGTCCTGCAGCAGGTCGGCCAGGTCTTGCGGGTACTGGGCCAGCCCGGGGGATGCGCGGTAGTAGCTGCGCAGGGCCTGGGCGTACTGGCTGCCTACCCACAGCAACTGGCGTTCGCGGTCGCGCTGGGCGGCGCTCGCCCAGATCGTGCCGGTGGCAGCCAGGGCCACGCTGCTGACCGCTATCAGCAGCAGCACACCCAGGTAGGTGAAGCCGCCGTTGGCCTTACCATTCAGCGAAGAGGCTGCCATCACGCGCCCTCCCTGTGGCACCGCTCTTGATATCGGCCACGCCGCCCGCCACGCCCTCGGGGGGCGGCACCAGCTGCCAGGCATCGCTGCGCTCGGTGATCGGGTCGACCGGTGTGTTGCGCAGGTAACGTTGCTCCACCAGTTGTTCCAGCGAATCGGGGTAGTGACCGGTATCACCGTAGTAGTGGTCCAGCGCTTCGCGCAGCACTGCCAGGCTTTGACGCAGGGTGGCCTCGCGCGAGCTTTCCAGGCTGTTGAAGTAGCGCGGCATGGCGATGGTCATCAGCGTGGCGATGATCGCCATCACCACCAGCAGTTCGATCAGGGTGAAGCCTTTACGGCGTTTCATGGCTGTCACCATTGCCCGTAAGGGATATTGTTCAGGCCTTTGCCGCGGGCCCTGGAATACACGTCGAACACGTCTTCGCCGTCGCGCGGGTTGTCGGGGCTGCTGTCGTAGGCGCGCAAGCCCCAGCCGCCTTCGTCTTCATCCTTTGCCGCCACCAGCGGGTCGTGCGGGATGCGCCGCAGGAAGTAGAACTTGGCGCCCTTGGCACTGCGCACATCGCGCACGCCCTCTACCAGCACCTGCAGGTTCGGCGGGTAGCCACTGCTGTCCACGCGCTTCTCGATGTAGCCGGCGTCGAAGGCCCGCTTGTAGGCATCGATGGCGTCGCGAATCTGGTACAGCGCCTCGCGCAGTTGCTGCTCCTTGCCGCGGCGTACCACCGTTTCGGTCAGCGGCGCGGCCATGCTGGCGAGCAACCCGAGCAGTGCCAGGGTCAGCACCAGCTCGATCAGGCTGAAGCCGTGCATGCGACGCCGCGCGTTCATGGCCGTGGGCTCCCGTTGACCGGTGCGACCGCCATCTGGCTGTCCACGACCGGTTCATCGGTGGTCGGCGCATTACCGGGTACGTCCATCGGCGGCAGTGGCGCCATCTGGCGCACCTGCATGGCCGACTCGGTGCCCGTGGAAAACTCCATGTCCGACGGGCTCTGGTACGGCAGGTTGCGCACGATGCGCGGGGTGATCGCCAGCACCAGCTCACTCTTGCTCATGTCGTCCTTGTTGCTGCCGAACAGCCGGCCCAGGCCCGGGATATCGCCAAGGCCGGGAATCTTGTTGCCACTGGCGTTGTGGTCGTTGCGCACCAGGCCGGCCAGTACCTGGGTTTCGCCGTCGTGCAGGCGCAGGCTGGTCTGCGCGTTGCGGGTGTCGACCTGGACCGGGATGGTGCCCTGGCGGGTGGCCTCCAGCGGGGTGGCGTTACTGACCTCGAGCGCCACCTTGATCGCCACTTCGTTGTTCAGGTGCACGGTGGGCTGCACTTCAAGCTTCAGGCCGACGTCCAGGTAGGTGACGCTCTCGGTAATGACCGGCCCTTGGGTCGACGGCACCGAGGTGGCGCTGATGATCGGTACCCGCTGGCCGATGTGGATGCGCGCTTGCTCGCGGTTGCTGACGCGGATCACCGGGCTGGCCAGGGTGTTGATGTCTTTGTCCTGGGCGTTGATCTTGGCCTGCGGTGCCGGCGCAATGCTGATGCGGCTGGAACTGATGCCCTTGAGCTGGTCGAGCACGCTGACCGGGTTGCCATCGTCGCTCAGCACGCCGAAGGTGTTCGGCCATTGCAGGCCAAGGTCGAGGATGCGCGAGGTGGCCACCTCCATCACCTCCACTTCCAGCACCACCTCGGGGTTGGACTGGTCCTGCGACTGCAGCAGCTTCTCGGCCATGCGCACCGCGTCCGACGTGTCGCGCATGGTCAGGGTGTTGAGGCGCTCGTCAACGAACACGTCGCGGGTCTTGAGCATGGTCTTGACCATGTTCAACGCGGTGTTGGCGTCGATGCTGGTCAGGTAGAACGTACGCATGACCAGTTCCTGGTAGTCCTTGGTCTTCTGCGGCGAATCGGGGTAGACCATGACGGTGTTGTCGTTGACGATCTTCTGGCGCAGCTGGTTTTGTTCCAGCAGCAGCGCTATTGCGTCCTCGATGCGCACCTCACGCACGAAGATGGTGGCTTTCATGTCCGGGCGCAGGTCCTTGTCAAAGATGAAGTTGATGCCGGCCACCTGCGACAGCACTTCGAAGATGGTCTTCAGGTTGGCATCGCGAAACTCCAGTGTGACCGGCCGCTCAAGCTTGCTGCGCAATTGCGGGTACGGCTGCGCGGTGCGTGCCTGCACGTTTTCGATGTCGCTGCGCAGGGTTATGCCCTTCTGGTTCTGCGGGTCCAGACGCAAGACTTCGCGCATGTAACGTTCGGCACCGAACAGGTCGCCCTGGCGCAGCGCCGCCTGGCCAAGCGCTACGCGTTCGTCCAGGGTGCGGATCAGCTCCAGCTGGCGAATGCCATCCTGGGCGCGGCGGTTGTTCGGCTCCAGGGTGAGCACCCGGCCATAGCCCATCCGGGCATTGGCGAAGTCGTGGCGGACGCGGTCGCTGTCGGCCTGGCTAATCAGGGCCTCGACTGCCGCCTGGCGGCTGTGGGCCAGGGCGATATTCAGCTCTGTGTCACGCGGGTCGTCGCGCAGGGCCTCTTCCAGGCGGGCGATGCCGGCTTCGTACTGGCCCTCTTTCATCAACTGGTCGCTGTCCTGGCGAACCGCACTGGAGCCGCAACCGGCAATGGCCACGCACAGCGCCACGAGCAGAAACGGAGCAGGCTTGCACAGCTTTGACGACTTCATGGTGCGCTCCCGACAGACAAGGTCTGCGACTGGTGCAAAGGCAGGTAGACCAGGTTCAGCTCGCTGGCCGATACCCGATCGAGGCGATAGGTGTCTTCGATCACGTCGCCTTGGCGCACGACGTAGAGTTTTTCGCCGCTCTGCAGGAAGACCTGCAGGTCGTCGCGGTCACCCATGCGGCCGATGAACTGGAAAGGCAGTTCCGGGGCCGTCGGGGCCGCGGCGACGACAGGTGCCGTCATGACGGGTTGTTCGGTGACCGTGGCCAGGGTTTTGGGTGTGGTCCATTGCTGGGTTGGGAACAGGTCGCGGGAGGCCTGTTCCGGCCCTTTCGCGGGTAAGCCCGCGCCGACCATGGACGCAGCGCTTTCTGTTGTAGGCGCGGGTTTACCCGCGAAGGCCGCGACGCCATCGCCCTGGCCAAACCAATGGTCCGGTGCCCAGGCCAGCGCCGCGCTCACGCCAAGGAAGCCGGCCCAGATGACTGCACGTTGTGTGTTCATCATGACCTCGACAGGTAAAGGGTCATGCGCAGGCGGGCATTGAGCTCGCTGTCGCCGATGCGTTTGCGTTGCAGCTCAAGGTCTTCCAGCACCAGCGTCGGCAGTTGCTTGAGCAGGCCCTTGATAAAGCCGCGAATCTGCGGGTAGCTGCCGCGCACTGGCAGCACGATCTGGTAGCGGGCCAGCTGGGTTTTGGGGTCGATGCCCAGCGCGTATTCACCGCGGGCCAGGCTGATGCGCTCGGCGCTGGCCAGGCGGTACAGACGCTCGATCAGCTCGCTGGCCTGGGGCTGACCGGGAAGTTGCTGGCGCAGGCTGTCGAGGGCCTGCTGCTCGGGCTGGACCGCAATCTTCAGCTCACCCCGCTTGACACGCCCCACCTGTTCGCTGGCCTGCGCTTCGCTGGCGCGCAGTTCGCGTACGCTTTGCCATTGCGGCAGCACACCGGCACACCCCACGCCAATGGCGAGCAGGCCTACGGCTACGGCAGCCAGGCCTACCGGGCCGACAACGCGCAGGCGCTCCTGGAGGATCAGGCTGCTGAACGTTTCAAGGGCGCGCATGGCCGATCTCCCAGGTGGCGGTGAGGGTGAAGCGCACCGGGTGCTCGGGCCGCGCAGCGAGTACCTCGTGGTTGAGCAGCGACACGTCGCTGAGCTCGTCGCTGGCTTCCAGGCGCTGGTGGTACTGCAGCATCGCTTCGAGGTTGCGCGCCTCGGCGGCAATGCGCACCTGGCCCTTGCGCGCATCCGGCGTCAGACCGAGCAGCGCGACGTCGTCCTGCGGCATGGCTTCAAGCATGGCGAACAGTTGCTGCCAAGGGCGCTGCAGTTGCTGCGACACACTGCGCATTTGTGCCAGGCGCTCAGCCTGCTCCCGGCTGGCAGCGCTGTTCTTGGGTTGTGCAATGGCCGGGCGCCGGCCCAGTTGCAGTTCCAGGCTATGGACGCTGGCTTCCAGCGCCACTTGCTCGGTCTGCAAGCGTTGCTGCAGCAGCACCAGGCCGGCGACCATGGCGCTGGCAAGGACGAGCAGCGACCAAACCAACGGGCCGCTGCGCCGTGGCTGGAATTCCAGGTCGAGGCGGCGCATGTCAGGCCACCGCCCGCCACATGGCGCACAGCGGGTCGGCTTCGCTGGCCGGCTGGCACAGTTGCACGGCCGCCAGTTGCGGCACGTCGCAGCGGCCCGGGGCATGCAGGTACACCCGCGGCAGGTGCTCGCCGTACAGCTCACAGGTACGCTCGATCAGTGCTTGCAGGGCCTGGTCGCTGTCAGCGCAGCCTTGCGCCAGCACTTGCTGCCAGGCACCGCCGGCGGCCAGCAGCAATACACTGCGGCGCGGCTCGGCCAGCACGAACAGGAAGTCACCCTGCTCCAGCTGTGACCAGCAACGGTTGTAGGCAGCCATCAGGTATGGCTGCACCGAGCGCAGGCTCAGACGGCTTTCCCGGCCCAGTGCCTGCAGCCGCTGCAGCAAGGCTTCGGGCAGCGCCGTGGCGATGCGGGCGGCACCGGCAGGCTCCGGTGACAGCACGATGCGCCAGTCGTCCAACGGCTGCCCGTAGAGGTTTTCGAAGCAAGCGCGGGCATAGGCGTCCAGCTCGCGAGGGTGGCCGATGGCGTCACTCCAGGGCACCAGGCAGAAGCGGCTGTAGCGGGCCGACAGCAACACCCGCAACTGGGCGCCACGTACCGCATGCTCGGCCAGCAGTGCGGCCAGCCCGTCGACAGCGGCATCCCAGGCCGGTTGGGTGGCGTCGCTGCTGAACGCGCGGCTGCCCAGCCATTGGTGGTGATTGTTGTGCCAGCGACCCAGGCCGACACCCTCGGCGCCCAATACGGCGCAGTAACGGTCAGATGAATGTGACACGGTTGATCTCCTCAAGGGTGGTACGGCCATCGCGGACCAGGTCCAGGGCCGAGGCTCGCAGCAGGCGCAGGCCGCGCTGGCAGGCAAGCGTCTTGATCTGCGCCAGCGGGCGGCGCTCCACGATCATTTGCCGCAGGTCGTCATCCAGGTGCAGCAGTTCGGCAATGGCACTGCGGCCGCGGTAACCACTGCCACGGCAGTGGCCGCAGCCCTTGACGCGGACGAACGTCCAGCCGGCCACCCCCTCGCGGGTCAGGCCTGAGCCATACAGGGTGTCGTCATCGTGTTCGCAGGGCGTGGCGCAGTGCGGGCAGGCCAGGCGAATCAGGCGCTGGGCCAGCACCGCGTTGAGCGCAGAAACGAAGCTGTAGGGGTCGACCTGCATCTGGCTGAAGCGGCCAATCACGTCGAACACGTTGTTGGCGTGGATGGTGGTGAACACCAGGTGGCCGGTGAGCGCCGATTGCACGGCAATCTGGGCCGTGTCGGGGTCACGGATTTCGCCGACCAGGATCTTGTCCGGGTCGTGACGCAGGATCGAGCGCAGGCCGCGGGCGAAGGTCAGGCCCTTCTTCTCGTTGACCGGGATCTGCAGCACGCCGGGCAGTTGATACTCGACCGGGTCCTCGATGGTGATGATCTTGTCCACGCCATGGTTGATCTCGCTGATCATGGCGTACAGGGTGGTGGTCTTGCCGCTGCCTGTAGGGCCGGTGACAAGGATCATGCCGTAGGGTTCTGCCGCCAACCGGCGCAGGGCGCGCAAGGTTTCGTCGGCAAAGCCCAAGGCTTGCAGTTGCACGCCGCTGACCCGGTCGGACAAGTCCTGCTTGTCGAGCACCCGCAGCACGGCATCTTCACCGAAGATGCTAGGCATGATCGACACCCGGAAGTCGATTTGCCGGTCGCCCACGGCCACCTTGAAGCGGCCGTCCTGGGGCACGCGTTTTTCGCCGATGTCCAGCTCGGCCATGACCTTGATGCGCGAGATCACCTGGTCGGCGAAGGCGCTGCCACTGGCCTTGCCGGCACCGTTGAGCACGCCGTCGATGCGGTACTTGATGGTCAGGCCCTGGCCGGTCATGCCCAGGTGGATGTCGCTGGCGTGCAGCTTGAGGGCGTCGTACAGGGTGGAGTTGACCAGCTTGACCACGCGGCTCTGGTCTTCGCTGATACTGGCCAGCGACAGGCGTTGCAGCGGGTCGCTTTCGCTGCTGGCGTCGGCGTCGTGGTCAAGGGCATCGACTGCGTGGAAGCTTTCTTCATGACGGGCCAGAAAGGTGGCCAGGTCGGCGGCGTGGGCCAGGTAAAGCGGCGCGCCTTGCAGTACGTCGTCGATCCAGGCCAGGCGGGCGTGGTCGAAGGGGTCGGCGAACACGCCCAGCAGTTGGCCGCCTTGCTCGATCAGCACACATTCGCGCTTGAGGCACTGGGCCAAGGCCAGCTTGTCGAAGCGTGGGGTGCTGGCCAGCAGGCTGTGGCTGTCGAGTACCGGGTAATGCAGGGTCAGGCCCAGGCGCTGGGTGAAGGTGTCGGGGGTGTCGCAGGCCAGGCGTTCCAGGCAGTCGAGCAGGCGCTCGTCGGTGGCTTGCAGACGGGCCTGGGCCAGCAGTTCGCGGGGGTAGGCGAAAATTTTTGCTGGGTTCTTCACGGGCGTGCCCGCTTCCACAGGTACATCACAGCTCTGTGGGCTGCATACATCCTGTGGGAGCGGGCCTGCGCGCGAAGACGTCGGTGCAGGCTTTGCAGATTCCGGGGTTGCATCGAATGCTTCTGGCATGGCCTGCGACTCCGCTCAGGGGCGCGTCGCAGGCTGGCTCGGCCAGGGGTGCGGGCGCCGCTATTCCCCTGTGAGCAGTTGATCGTCGTCGGGCCCTGGTGGCTTGGCGCCATTACGGCGGCGGTCGGCCAACACCCAGCTTCCATCGTACAACTGCAGGGGGAACGATTCGTTCCTGTTCTGGCGTCGTTCGACGAACCCTTCGGCCGGGTTGTCCGTGGCCCTGCGCCGGCGCTCGATGCCCAGCAGGTCAAAGATCGCACGCGCCAGCTCCATCAGTGGGAACGGCTTGAACAGGACGTGACTCACACCGAGTTCGGCGGCCCGCTCACGCACCTCGACGGTGGGGTGGGCGGTGATCAGCACGAAGTGGCATTGCCTGTTCTTGCGTACAGCCTCCAGAACCTGAAAACCTTCCATGTCGGGCAGGCGGTAATCCAGCACAACTACTTGCGGTGCCAGGCTATCAGCCTGTTCGATACCACTGGCACCGTCGTGGGCAACATGAACTTCCAGGCCTTGCGCCTGCAGATACGCTTGCAGGTTCTGCGCAAGAGTCTGTTCGTCATCGACTACCAATACTCTGTTCACCAAGGTCGACTCCCCAATACTGCCCGGTTCCCCGGTCTGCGAAGTACGCCCTTGTAGAGACTTGAGCAGGCTTCGTGCCAGGCGTGAATAGTCATGTTGCACCACTGTAAGCCACTGATTTTAATAGGCTGCCGGCCAGCAACCCACCTACGCTGAGCAGGCGCACCCAACCTGTTCCCCACAAGCGGGGAAAATGATGGCACATCGCCAAACCCTAATTCCCCAGCATTGGGGCAAGCGCCATCAACGGCCTCAGTCAGCGATCTCCACTTTAGCGGACTCGCGCAAACGTTGGCGCACGGATTGGCGCGCCTGCGCCTCCCGCTGCCCGATGAGCGTTGCCCTGGCCAAGGCCAGGCCGTGTTCGCGTATGACCGATGGATTATCACTTTGGTTCTGCGCTCCTTGCAGTCTCTGCTGGTTGGCATCATAAAATGCCTCCACTTCGCCCTGGCTCGGCGCGTCGACTGCGCTGAGCAGGGCGTACACTTGCTGGGCCGCCATCTCATGCCGGGTGTACTCAGTGTACTGCGCCCTGTCGAAGCCCGCCTCTGCCAGTCGCCTTTCGAATAACGCCGGGCTGCCAAACGCCGCTTCTATCTCGCCAATCTGTGCCGACACGTGTTCATCGCTGACGGCAATGCCTTGGCGTTGCGCTTCCTGCCACAACAACTCCTTGTCGATCAGCTCGTCCAGCGCTTGGTCACGCAGGCGTTTGTACAGGCCTGGGTTGCGGATGCTGGTCACCGCTCGCCCCTGGGCGTCCAGGTACTCGCTGAAGTAGCGTTCCAGGCGCATCAACCCGATCTCGACACCATTGACCCGCGCCGCTGGCACATCGGCCCAGCTCACGCTGGTCAGCACCAGCAACAGGCACAACCACACGATCCGCATGACAACCTCCGCTCAAGGGCTGACCGGTACTGGCCGGTAGGGGGTGACCGCAGTAAAGCGTGGCCCGGGCAGGGCCACCGCCACCACATGGGCACCTGCCATGCCCTGGCGGCGACCTGGGCCAAAGCCCAGTGCCGGGGTCAGGCCGGTGGGCACATCGTGCAGGCCTTCGAGCGCAGCGATCAGTTGCTCGCGGCTGGCATCCCGACCAATCTGCTTCAGCGCTTCGCTCAGCAGGCGCAACGCGCACAGCGTATTGACCTGCAACGACACCTGGCGCGGGTCCAGGCCCTGGCGCTGCTGCAGCCCGGCGAGCGTAGCCTGGCCTTGCTCGGTCCAGTCCTCTGGCACGTAGGGGTAGGCCAGAAACAGCCGCTGCGACCACTGCGCCGGCAAGCGCGCCACAGCGCCGGCTACCTGACTGGAAGCGCCGAACAGGTAGGGCTCGCGGCCCGCCACCTGCAACGCCGCCGCCAACTCGGCAAAGGCCTGGGCGCGGCCAAGGAAGACGATGCCCTGCCCGTCCACCGCCTGGCCGTCGAACGCCTGGATAGCGGGTGGCGCCCAGCCCTGCTGTCGTAAACGCTCGCGCACCTGCTCGGCCAACGCGGCGTGTTCGTTACCGGCATACACCACGCGTAACTCATCCGGCGCCAAGCCCAGCGCCACACGGGCATGGCCTGCCAGGCTCAGCAATTGCTCGGGCAAGCCGGGCAGCGGGTCGAAGATCTGTGCACTGCCGCCGCTGCGCGGGGTACTGCCGATCATCGGCACGTTCTGTGGCGCCAGCAAGGTCGTCAGGCGCTGGTCGAGCATGGGCGCCAATGGCGCGATCAGGGCGAACACTCGCTTTTGCTCGAGCAACTGTTGCAAGGCGCGTTCGGCACTGACTGGGTCGGAACCTGAGTCAAGCACCACCAGTTCCAGGCGCCGCCCGTGAATGCCGCCTTGCTGATTGAGTTGACCCACGCCGTCTTCCAGCACGGCACGCACCACCTGCCCGGCGTCGGCGAGCGGACCGCTCGCAGGCAGCAGCGTGCCAAGGCGCAGCACGCCCTCTTCCACACCAGGGTCACGTTCTTCGGCCAAGCGTTTGAGATAGGCGGTGAGGTTGCGCTGGTCGGCCAAGGTCAACTCGAAGCGTGGCATGGCCGGGTCGAGGCGATTGCCAGCCGGGTCGATACCCTGCTGGATGGCCCGCGCCAGGCTGCTCTCGGTGTAGGCCGGGTAGCGGCGGCCGTTGGCCTCGCGCGGGCCCTGGCCGAGTGCCAGGCGTTGCCAGTCGAGGCCGGGGGGGCGAACACCGCCTTCGGCGCGGCCACGGCCGTCGTTGCCATGGCAACTGGCGCAGGGCAGCACGCTGGCGGGGACTGTGATGTCACTGGCGCCGACCCGGGCTTGCAATTGAGCGTCGCTACTGGAGACGCCCTCGCGGTAGAGGCGTTTGCCGGCTTGTTCGTGGTCGGTCAAGTCCAGGGCCAAGGCTGAGGTCGAAGATGCCATGCCAAGCACGCATGTGAGCCATATCGCAAGCCCTGTGGGCGCGGCCTTGCGTCGCGAAAGGCGCGCGCAGCGCGCCCCTCTTTCTGCGCGTGAGCTGCCACTGCCGGGGCTGCTGCGCAGCCCTTTCGCGACGCAAGGCCGCTCCCACAAAAGCGGATGCCACAGAGGCCAGTTTCCCAGGCGGCCCATGATACTCACCGACCGGCCAGCGGCTGGGTCAACAGCTGCATGCGCTGGGCAATCGCCGCTGGCGGTGCATCCGGGCGAATCTTGCTCCAGCGTTTACCTGCAACATCACCGGCAATCAGCTGCGTCGAATGCTGTTCGGGACTCGGCAGGAACTGCCCAATACGGCCAAGCACCAGGTCGACATTGGCCTTGTCACCGGTCAGGAACAACCAGTTCGGCCCATCCACCCCTTGCTTGGCGGCGAACGCCTTCAGCACCTCGGGGGTGTCGTTCAGCGGGTCACTGCTGATCGACACGAAGGTCACCTGGCCGGCCAGCGCTGACCCCATGGCCTCGCGCACCTCGCGCAGCTTGCGGGTGATCAACGGGCAGGCATCGGTGCAATGGGTGAAGATCACGTTGAGCATCACCACCTTGTCCTTGAGCACGTCACTGTAAAAGCGCAGCTCGCGGCCATTCTGGTCCTTCAGCACGGTGTCGGTGAACCAGGTCTTGGCGTCGCGTGTACCGCCACCACTGGCCATCGCCTGCGGTGCTGGCTGCGGCTCGGGGGGTTGCGGCGCATGGCCTTCGTGGGCGAACGCCACCGAGGTGAGGATCCACAAGCAGCCACCCAGTACCAGCCAGTCGAATGCGCGCATGCCAGCGCGGTGGGAGGTTGCAGTGCTCATGGTTGCACCTCGTGATGGTCGGCAATGGCGGTGCTCTTGGCATGTACCCGGCGCGCACTGAGGCGGTTGATTTCTTCGATCAATACGCCCGGGTCGGTGAAGCCGTAGTAACGCGTCCAGTGCCCGCTACGCCCGTCACCCACCAGTATCAGCGGCGGGTGCTGGCTGAGGTCGGCGTTGAAGCTGCCCAGCCCCTTCAGGGTTTCGGTGATGGCGTACGGGGTACCGGTCAGCCAGCTCCAGCCCGGCCCTTTCTGGAATGCCTTGGCATAGTTTTGCAGGCGCTTGGCGTCGTCACGCTGAGGGTCGACACTGATCGACACCAGGCGAACCTCCTCGCCTACCCGGCCGCCCAGCTGCTGCTGGACCTTGCCCATGATCGACGACACCACCGGGCATACCGTGGTGCAGCTGGTGTAAATGAAGCCCATGACCACCAGATGGTCATCCACCAGGTCTTTCTCCAGGCGTACCGGCATGCCTTCCTGGTTCAGCAGCGACACATCGGCAAAACGCACACTGGCCTTTTCCTGATGCGCCGCCGGGGGCTGCCCGGCATGGCCGTCATGCGCGTGACCGGCGTGGGCCATGGCCAGGTGGCTGGCGAATGCCAGGCTCAGGGCCAACAGTGTGCAAGCAGGCTTGGCGTTCATCGCACATTCCTCACGTCAGTCTGGGAGGCGTTGGTTGCAGCAGCCGGCAGAACGCGCAGGCTGGTGTAGTTTTCTTCGGCAAACTTGCGCCCCAACGAGGGCGACTGCACATGCAGGTACCAGGCACCGGCCTCAGGCAAGTTCAGCGCTGCCTGGTAGACGCCCTCGCCCACCTCTTGCAGCTGCAGGTTGCGCGGCATCGACGATGGCGCCAGGAAGAAGCGCAGGCTCAAGTCGTTGAGGCCCAGGCGTGGCTGCCCGTCGTCACCGACAATCCGTACCCGCGCGGTGAAGTCGCTGTGCTGCGGCAGCGGCTGGTCGAGGCCGATGAACTCGGCACGCGCACCTTTGCGTTTGCTGGCATCGCTCCCTGCAGCCACCTCGGTGCTGAAGCAATGAATGATTTGCGGCTGGTTGAGCAGGAAGGCAACGTCGAACTTGCCGGCGGCGGGCAGCTTCACCGTCGAGCCATACACCCCGGGGGCCACTTCGCGCAGGCTGCGATCAACGACGATGGCGGCGCGGGCCTGGTGGCCGCGGTTGTTGTAGCCGGACATCGGGGCATTCATGCCTTCGGCATAGAAGTAGGTGGTGTTGTCCACCGGGTTGACCACGAACACCGAATTGTCATCACGCGATACCGACAGCCCCTGGGCCAGTGGCAGGTCGCCGGCCTGGCGCGGCGCTGCGGGGCCAGCCTCGAAGCCTTGCACGATGGGCGCACGCCCCTCGCCCAGGCTGGCCAGATTGATCATGCTCACTTTCGGCGAGGCCAGGCCACGCACATAGGCATAGCCTTTGGTGAACGTCAGCTGGTACGGTTCGGCCGCCACCGGGATGCGGTGGATCAGCTTGTCGGTACTGGCGTCGATGACCAGGGCCTGGTTCTCCAGGGTATTGAGCACGAGGCCGTAGCGGCCATCATGGCTGAAGCGCATCGGCCCCAGGCCCTGTTCGGCCTGGACCGTGTGGCGCAACTGATGGCTGCGGGCATCGAACACCCGTACGCTGCCCTCCTCGCCATCGACCACGTACACAGCCTGGGACAGCGCCGAATAGCTGACCGACAGCGGGTGCGGGCCTACCTTGATGGTCTTGGCCAGGCGCATTTCCGGGATGTCGATGACGCTCAGGGTGCCGCTGTCGCGATTGCTGACATAGGCATAGCGGGAGTCGGCGCTGAAGGCGATTTCGTGGTGCCCGGTACCGGTGTTGAAGTGCTTCATGGCGCTGCGCCCCGGCACGTCGATCACTGTTACCCCGCCTTTGCCCGGGTCGCTGCTGTTGTTGCCAACCCACAGCCGATGCTGGTCCGGCTGCAGGGCCACGCGCAGTGGCTGGTCGCCGGCGTCCAGGTCGGCCACGCGGGTGAAGGTTTCGGTATCGATCACCGAGACCTCGCCCCGCTCGGGTATCGACACGAACACCTGCTTGTCGTCGCTGGTGGCCGCCCAGTCCATGGGCCGCCCTGGCAGCTCGATGCGGGCCATGGTGCTGGTCACGCCCCCCACCGACACCGTCGGGTCGATCACTGTCAGGCTGGCGTCATTGTTCAACATCAGCAAGAAGTAGCTGTTCAGGTCGAGCAGCGGCCGGGCCCCGATGCTGCTCTTGAGAAACAGCGCGACCCGCGCCTTGCAGCTCTGCTCGCGGTCCCCGGCCGGGGCCGACTGCGCCGGGTCGATCCACGCCCCCGGGGCCATGCCCGACAGCGGTTGGCCACTGGTCTGGTCGCTGAGCTTGAAGCGGATGTTGGCGAAGCCGCCCTCCTTCAGTTCGCCGCCGGCCAATGGCCGGGCCTCGAACTCCACGTTCACGCCGTCCCGGCTGAGCCGGTGCAAGGCCTGCGAGCCGCCCCGTTCCTGCAACAGCTCGCGCGGGTCGCACCATAGCTTTTCGTACGCCACGCCCAGGCCGATCAGCGCTACCCCCAGCACTACCCCCAGGTAAGCAAGGCGAGTCTTTTTGTTCATGCTCGCGTTCCCCTTCCGTCACTGCGCCGGGGCCGTTGCCGGCGGCGCTTCATTGGTCACCCGCAAGATCCCCCACAGCCCCGAGAGGTTGCCGTAGGCGGCGTAGTCGCGGAACAGGTAGTCACCCGCCACCGCATTGGCACCGCCGGCACTTGGCAACATGAAGCTGAAGTGCGCCGCTGGCAGTACGCTTTCCTGGGCGCCGATGAACATGGCCATCGGGTTGTAGCCAAAGCGCACCGAACCGATACCAGGCAGGCTAATCGGGTAACCGTCCGCATCGCTCTTCTCGGACTGGTAGTTGTGCAGTGGCCATACGTGCCCGTCCAGCTGGTAGACCATGCCGCGGCTGCCACCACTGGGCATCACGATATGGTTGCGCACCGGTTGGCCAGGCTTGGCGTACAGCACCGGGGTTTGCGGGTCTCCACCGACCAGGGCGTTGGCGTAGGCCATGTGGGCGTTGGGTACATCACCAAAGCCCAGGCCATTGGCGCGGCCGAATGGCGAGTCGGGCGCCATGCCGAAGCGCAGCCACAACGGTTCGGTCTTGTAGTTGACCGCCATGTTGCCGTTGTCTTGCGGGTCACCGGCAGCACCGTTGCCTTCGGTATTGATGCCTTCTACCGGACGACCATCGGCCCAGCGCATGTTCAGTGCGCGCTGCCACACCGTGACGAAGTCGCGGTAGTCCGGCTGGCCGCTGACCTTCACCGTGGCCTGGGTACGGGTAGCAGTATCCTCGGTCCAGGTGGCGGTTTGCGGCAGGATGCTCATGGCGCCCACCAGGCCTTTTTGCGGCTGCTTGATGAAGTCTGACGGGGTCAGGTTGAGGCCGCCGAACTCGATAGGCGTGGTGTTTATGTTGTCCACCGTGCGGCCCAACTGCGACACCGGTTTGCCTTCACGCTCCAGGTGGCCGGCGTAGTACTGGTACTCCTTGGTCGGGTAAGCGCCGCTGGTGCCGGCACGTGGTGGCACGGTCTGCACCGGGTTCAGGCCAACGTTGGCACCGTCTGACTTGGTGATGTCGTAGGCCAGCAGTTGCGCATGCAGGCCCACGTGGCTGGACGGCCGCATCAGGTTGTTGGCAAAGGCGGTGGAGCCTTCGCTGTCGAAGCGGTCACGCTTGACCACGTTGTGCATCACTGCAGTGCTCGGCAGGTCTGGCATCACCAGCGGCAAGCGGTTCTCCAGGGTGATGCTGATGCAGTCGCCGGCATTGGCGCGCAATACCAGCGGCTCTACCGGGACACCCGCCTTGAGCTTGCCGGTGGTGGCATCGAGGTCAGCCTTGCGCACGTACAGGATCGCGGTCGGGTCATGCAGCGGCGCACTGTGGCCACCGATGGTGAAAGGCTCCCCATCTTCGGGGTCTACCCCACCCACCAGCGGGATGGCGGTTCTACGGCTGTTGAACACCAGGGTGCCGCCGTTGGCCTTGAGCGCACCACCGACATGCTGGCCGACGCCCGCCGGGTCGTTGATGCTGACGCCGTTACGGTTTTCGAGGATGTCGTTGGCCAGCGCTGCGACGATCTCGTAGCTGCGCTTGACCGTGGTGCGGGTACCGATGCCGTTCGGGTTGGCCGTGGTTTTCGGGCAGATGCCGTTGAAGTTCACGGTGTTGCGCATGGCCACCGGCTGCGGGTTGTTGGGCAGCGGGAACAGGTCGGCACGCTGCGCGGTGTAGTTGCGCATGATGCCCCAGATACCGTTCCAGTAGCCCTCCAGGGCCGCGTCCAGCGAGTACAGGTAATCGCCGTTGGTGGCTGCCGAACTGGAGATCATCGACACCGGCGCCATGAAGCCCAACTGCTCGGAGATGCCGATCATTTGCGACGACTTCCAGCCCGAGTTGGAGCTGTTGCCGAAGCCAGAACCGTTCTGCAGCCATTTCACGCCGTGCAGGGTGACGTTGTGCTCCTCTTCATGGCCACCGGCGTGCATGCGCAGGCGCACGTTGTCGCCGGAATAGGTACGCAGCAACGGGGTGAACGGGTCGCCCGGCTCGGCGCCAGCCGTGTTGATATGCGGCGGGAACAGCGTAGTGCCGCCGGTAGGGCCGACTGCCGAGGTAATCGCCGATGGCGACAGGTTCATCGCCGGGATGGCACGGTCGGTACGGGTTTGCAGGGCATAGCTGAGGTCGCCGGCCAGGCCGTCGGCCTGCATGCCACGCTTGCCGTCCGGGCCGACCTTGTTCGGGTCATACACGCGCAGGGCCAGCGGCTCGTTGCGGTAGTTGACGACGAACATCCCCGGGTCATCCACCGAGATCGCCTGCGGGCATGGCCGGCTTGGGCAGCCCGGGTTGAGACCGCCGCGTTTCTCGACGATGGCTTCGAGCAGGTTCGACGCCTTGCCGCGCACGGGCGGGTTGATGGCGTAACGGAAGCTGTCGGCAGTGGCCGGGTACGACTGGGCATTGGGAATGCCGTCCGGCCCTGCGCCTACGTACACCCCAGCTTCATAGGCATGCTGGAAGTCACTGTACTCCAGGAAGAACTCGCGGTAGCTGTCGTTCTTGCCGTCGCCATCGTGGTCGCCGGTCTTGATCACCGCCTGCCACGAGGTCGGGCCGCCGTCCTGGCGCGTGGCCGGGTTGTACAGTTGCTCGCCGGTTTCGGCGTGGTACCAGGTGGAGCCGGCCGGTTCGGCCAGCACGGTGGCATACAGGCCCAGTTGCTGGTGGGTCGATGGGCCAAGGTGGTCATGGGTGAAGATGGTACCCAGGCCACGGTCGACGTTATGCACGTTCACCAGCGGGTCAGCGAACCAGCGCTGCATCGCTGTACGCGCGCCCAGCCAGTCGGCGCGACCAAAGCGGCCGAAGTACGGGTGCTGTCTGGCTTTCGGGCAGGCAGCGGTGCCATCGCGGCTATCCCCATCAGTGCAACCGTTGTAAGTACGAATGGCATGCACGCGCTCGACCACGCTACCGGGCGAAAGTATGCCGTCTTCGTAGTTCCAGCCGTTGGCCGAGCCGTCGGCAGCGGTCAGGTCCCACTTGGGCAGGTGGATGTGCTGGCCGATCACGTCGGTCGGGGTGCGCACCTGGTAATCGTCCATCTCATAGATGTTCGGGATCAGGTTGGTGTGCTGGTACATCGCGCAGTCGAAGGTGTTCATGCGCATCACCAGCGGCTCTGGCGGGCGCTGCTTGGTAATGACCGGCCAAGCGTCTTCCCACAGGGCAATGATGCGTGCCTGCGGGAAGTGGTAGCCCACTTTGTTGTACACCGCGTCGAACTGGATGTTGGCCCCTTTGTAGATGCGTGGGCGGTCGGCAGTGAAGGCCGAGGCGCCACGGAAGTTCACGCCCGTCAGGCTCTCTCCACTGTTGAACTCCCCTACCCCGGAAGACTGGGTCAGGCGTTTTCCACGGTCATCCATGCACGGCTCGTAGAACGGCGCACCCGCAGTCGGCAAGGCGCCGTTGGTGCGGAACGCACTGGCCACTGGCTGGCTGCCGGGGATCAATGCATAGCTAGGGTGTTCAGCCATGGCGTGGAACTGCATGGCGGCCTGCTCGACATCGGTGCCCTCTTCCGGCAGGTAGATGGGCTTGGCCTTGTGCACGACCTTGGTGAAGTCCAGTTTGGTGGTGGTGGTCTCCGCCACGCCACCGGCGGACACACCGTCCAGTGCATGGCGGCCAAGGCCGCCGTCCCAGCCATCGACCTGGTTCGCATCCAGGTTGGCCCACAGGGCTTTACCACTGTCTTTCAGTTGCCGGGCCAGGGCCGGGTCGAGCATGTCCAGGGGCGGGGTTGGCGGGCGGTTGCCCACGCTGCTTTCCATGCCGCCGATCCAGAACGGGTAGCCTGGGTTTTTCAGCGTGCCGTCGGCATTGCGGTTGGCCTCGGTGCGATCGACCAGCGCCAGCGAGCCCACGGCCTTGCGCACGGGCGCCTCGCTGGCGTGGTCGTCATCATCCTCGTCTTCGTGGTCATCATCGTTGGCGGCAACCAACGCTTCGGAGAGCTTGGGCACGACCACGACTTTGCCGGGCATGGGCGCCATGGCCTTGCCAGGCAACGGCACGATGGCCGGAATCGGCGTACCGGCAACG
Source organism: Pseudomonas sp. GLN_2 (assembly GCF_043106005.1). Taxonomy (NCBI): domain Bacteria; kingdom Pseudomonadati; phylum Pseudomonadota; class Gammaproteobacteria; order Pseudomonadales; family Pseudomonadaceae; genus Pseudomonas; species Pseudomonas sp. GLN_2. The sequence goes on from NZ_JBICMC010000002.1 coordinate 112,918, forward strand.
ATCTCGCCATCGGGCAGGGCCCGGGCGCCAACGGCCGGCTTACCGCTACGCAAGGCGAACGGGGTACTGTGGAAGCCATTCTCGCCCTGCCCGCTCACCTCCAGGCGCGTGCCTTCCTCGAACACGTCATGCACCCGCCACATGGCCCACATGCCCTGGGCGAAGTGCGGGTAGAAGTGACAGTGGTAAATGGCATCGCCGGCAACGCGGTTGCGGTTGCCCGAACCACCGTTGGCGATTTCGTAGGTGTAGCCGACACCGGCGCCGATGCCTTGGGCATCGATGTAGTCGGAGTTGTCGTCATTGGGGTTGAACAGCCACTGATGGCCGTGCAAGTGGAAGATGTGCTGCTCGTGCCCGTTGTGGGTGTTGCGGAACTTGGTGAAGTCACCGATATAGCTGTGGTGCACGTTGGCAGGCTCTGAGGGGTAGAGGGCCATGCTGGCCTTGACCCCGACGGCGCTGGCCGGCGGCACCTCGCCCGGACGGATGTGTTCCAGGCCAACGTTGGCCGGTACATCCACCAGGGTGCCTATATCGCCGACCGTGTGGGCGCTGAGGAAGAACTCCTCATAGGCACACGACAGGCAGTCGTGCATCGGGCCCACCCCCAAGCGGTTGGCCACCACTTCGGCACCCATGCCACCAGAGCCGTAATTGATCATGAACGAATCGCGCGCCGGCTCCAGCACGTGGCCCATCACCGGGTCGGCCCAGTAGCCAGGGAAGGCCTGGGTACCGGCAACCTCGTCGGCGAACTGCGAGGCGAAATCACGGAACGCTTCCAGTCGGTTGGGCAGCGCCGGGTTGCGTTTGCCCGCGCTTTCCAGCGGGTAAGTGGAACTGGGGAAGCTACCGTCAGGGTTGGGCCCCATGACGATGGCATCGGTTTCGCTGCTGATGATCTCGTTGCCGTTGACCATGGCAATGATCGGTTTGCCGGCCTTGCCTTCGGCGATCCACGGTTCGACCTGCGGATAACGGGCTTCGTAGTCGATCACCGGCTGGCCGGTGGCGGTTCGCCCCGTGGTGGCCAGGCGCATTTCTTCTTCAGTGAGGGTGTTGCGGTAGGTACGGCCCAGTTTGGGCACGACCACCACCTGGCCGAACAGGCCGTTGGAGACGTTGCCCGCCGTGCCCTCGCCGCCGAACGTAGCGGCTTTGCTGGTGGCGGCGAAGGCCCCTTCCCGCTCGGCATACAGGGTGTAGCTGCGGGTGCTGCCGGGGCTGACGAAGAAGTTGCCGTTACGCCCGGTATAGGCGGAAATATCGGCAATGCTGTTCACCGCCTGCATCCCGTTGACCTGGAAGCCGACCATACGCTCGGCCACCTGTTCGTCGGCAACAAAGCCTTCGCCGCCTTCGTTTTCAACCTCCGGCCCCTCTTCCTCACCCTCGGGCTCTTCAGCCTCGATACCGTGCTTGTTGGGGTTCGCCTTGTAATCCAGCAGGTTGGTCAGGTTGACCGTCAGGCAGTCACCGGCCGCCACGCGCAGCACGATAGGCCGCGGGCGCTTGTCGGGGCGCAGCGTGACCTTGCCCGGTACCGCGGCCCCGCCCTTGCTGAGGGGGACCTGCTTGTCGTCCACCACGTCCTCACGGAGGGCAAACATCATGCCGTTGGCGTTTTGCGCGCCAAGGCGGTTGAACATCAGTGGCTGGTCCAGTGCCACCACGTTGGCGACCAGGGTGCGCTGGCACTGCACAGCCGCCTCGCTGGTTGCTTCCCAGCCAAGCAAGGCCAGTACAAGTGATGACAGGATGGGGCCTTTGAGCGGCGTCGACATGCTGCACCTCCGGGACACAGGATCTCTGCCGGGAGCTGGAGCAAGGTGTGTGCCAGAAGAAAAATTCAATATTAATCAATAGCTTGTACGATCAACCGCAACGTATTGGGGAGGATCCCCCAGCAGGTTCCCCCGAATCGGGGGACGGAATCCCGTGGGGGCAAAGGCAGCTTCACAAGCGCGCGCTGGCCTCACACAAGGTAAAAACGCACGGTACCCTTGCACAATTGTCGATTGTGCAAGGCAAATTCGCATGCCAGGATCCTGCGATCCTCCAGCGAACTCCAGACTTCACTTGGAAAATCAATAACAAAGCAGGGAGAACGCAATGACTGCACACGCTCATACCCCGGCAGCAACCGACCATGTACTGGCCGAGGTCCGTAACCAGATCGGCCACCTGACCCTGAACCGCCCAGCCGGTCTCAATGCCCTGACCCTGGACATGGTGCGCAGCCTGCGTCAGCACCTGGACCAGTGGGCCGACAACCCGCAGGTACGCGCCGTGGTCCTGCGCGGCGAAGGCCCCAAGGGGTTCTGTGCCGGTGGCGATATCCGCTCGCTGTACGACAGCTTCAAGGCCGGCGACACGCTGCATGAAACCTTTTTCGTCGAAGAGTATGCCCTCGACCTGGTCATCCACCGCTACCGCAAGCCAATACTGGTGGTGATGGACGGCTTCACCCTCGGGGGCGGCATGGGCCTGGCCCAGGGCTGCGACCTGCGCGTGGTCACCGAGCGCAGCCGGCTGGGCATGCCCGAGGTCGGCATCGGCTACTTCCCTGACGTGGGCGGCAGCTACTTCCTCTCGCGCCTCCCCGGCGAGCTGGGCATCTACCTGGGTGTCAGCGGTGCCCAGATCCAGGCGGCCGACGCCTTGTATTGCGGCCTGGCCGACTGGTACCTGGCCAGCGACCAGCTCGCCGCCCTCGACCAGGGCCTCGACCAGCTCAACTTCAGCGACCACCCGCTCAAGGACCTGCAAAACCTGCTGGCCAGGCTCGGCACCCAGACACTGGATGATGCGCCACTGGAAAAGCTGCGCCCGGCCATCGACCACTTCTTCGCCCTGCCCGACCTGCCAGCCATCGTCGAGCAACTGCGTGCGGTGAGCCTTGGCGACAGCCACGCCTGGGCGGTGGCCACCGCCGATCAGCTGGAAACCCGCTCGCCTCTGGCCATGGCGGTTACGCTGGAGATGCTGCGCCGGGGGCGCGAGCTGGGCATTGACGACTGCTTTGCCATGGAACTGCACCTGGACCGCCAGTGGTTCCAGCACGGCGACATCATCGAAGGCGTGCGTGCCCTGATCATCGACAAGGACAAGCAGCCCCGCTGGAACCCGCCGACCCTGGCCGCGCTGCAAGGCCAGCGGGTCGAACAATTCTTCGAAGGCTTGTGAGCCCGGGAGTACACAGATGCAAGACCTCGAACTGAGCGAAGAACAGATCATGATCCGCGACATGGCCCGGGACTTTGCCCGTGGCGAAATCGCACCCCATGCCCAGGCTTGGGAAAAGGCCGGCTGGATCGATGATGGCGTGGTGCGCAAGATGGGCGAACTGGGCCTGTTGGGCATGGTGGTGCCCGAGGACTTCGGCGGCAGCTACACCGACTATGTCGCCTATGCCCTGGCCGTGGAAGAGATCGCTGCCGGCTGCGGCGCCACCGGGGCGATGATGAGCATCCACAACTCGGTAGGTTGCGGCCCGCTGCTGGCCTACGGCACCGCCGACCAGCAACAGCAGTGGCTGCCACGCCTGGCCAGCGGCGAGGTGATTGGCTGCTTCTGCCTGACCGAGCCACAGGCCGGCTCCGAGGCACACAACCTGCGCACCCGCGCCGAGCGGGTGGATGGCCAGTGGGTCATCAACGGTGCCAAGCAGTTCGTCAGCAATGCCCGCCGTGCCGGCCTGGCGATCGTCTTCGCAGTGACCGACCCGGAGCTGGGCAAGAAAGGCCTGTCGGCGTTCCTGGTGCCTACCGACAACCCTGGGTTCAAGGTTGACCGCAGCGAGCACAAGATGGGCATTCGCGCCTCCGACACCTGCGCAGTGACCTTCGACAACTGCCGCATTCCTGCCGCCAATATCCTCGGTGAGCGTGGCAAGGGCCTGGCCATTGCCCTGTCCAACCTCGAAGGCGGCCGTATCGGCATTGCCGCCCAGGCCTTGGGCATCGCCCGCGCCGCATTCGAAGCGGCGCTGGTCTACTCGCGTGACCGCATACAGTTTGGCAAGCCGATCAACGAACACCAGAGCATCGCCAATCTGCTGGCTGACATGCAGGTGCAGGTGAACGCCGCACGTTTGCTGATCCTGCATGCCGCCCGCCTGCGCAGCGCCGGCAAGCCGTGCCTGTCGGAAGCGTCACAGGCCAAGCTGTTCGCTTCGGAGATGGCCGAGCGGGTGTGCTCGATGGCCATCCAGGTGCATGGTGGGTACGGCTATCTGGAAGATTACCCGGTGGAGCGCTACTACCGGGATGCGCGGATTACCCAGATCTATGAAGGGTCGAGCGAGATCCAGCGCATGCTGATTGCACGGGAATTGAAAAACTATCCGCTGTAACGCAAAGGCAACGCGGTTCTTGGGGGAGCGGGCGACGCTGTGGCTGGCACCGGCTTTGCCGGTGTTCGCGGGCGCGCCCGCGCCCACAGGAATGTCACCGCGGCAAACTTCTCGCCTCAGCGCCAATACCGCGCATCATCCACCACCCTGGCATGCCCCTCGAACAGCGCCGGCAACTGTTCCTTGAGGTAGTCGATCCAGGTGCGCACCTTGGCGTCCAGGTAGTGGCGTGACGGATACATCGCATACAGCGCACTCTCCCTCAACCGATACGGTGCCAACAACCGGCGCAAGCGCCCCTGCTCGATCGCCTCGCTGGCGGTGTAGAACGGCAGCAGGCCAATGCCCATGCCCAGCTCGCTGGCCACCAACATGGCGTCGGCGACGTTGGTGGAGAAACTGTCGTTTGGCGCGATCACGCACTGGTCAACCCCTTGCGGGAACACCCAGTCGCCTTCGTACATCGGGTAAGCCATGCGCAGGCAGCGATGGCCGTGCAAGTCTTCGGGGCGCTCCGGTACACCGTGGGTATCCAGGTAACCGGGGGCCGCGCAGGGGATGCTGAAAATGTTGCCCAGCGGCACAGCGATCAGCTGCGAATCCGGTAGCGCACCGTCCACGGTGATCACCACGTCATGCCCTTCGGCCAGCGGGTCGGGGTTGCGCTGCGACAGCGTCAGCTCGATCACCACATCCGGGTATAGCGTGTTGTAGCCGGCCACCAGCGGCATCAGCAACAGCCCCATGCCGTGCGGGCAGTGCAAACGCAGATGGCCGCGAGGCGTAAGGTGCGCCCCTCGCGCCTCACCCACGGCTTCTTCGGTCAGCAGCATGATCTGCCGCGCCCGCTCCAGAAACCGCTCACCCGCCTCGCTCATGCGCAAGCGCCGGGTGGTGCGATGCAGCAGGCGGGTCTGCAGCTGGTTCTCCAGCTCGGCGACGATGCGCGAAACCTGCGCTGCAGAAATATCCAGAGCATTGGCAGCTGCAGCGAAGCTGCCACATTCCACCACACGGGTGAAGGTACGCATGGCATGCAGCATGTCCATGAAGGGGTGCTCCTTGTTTTATTCCTGCGTTAAAGGCAGGAATCTATCACGGTTTAGCCCATTTATTGTGGATGACCAATGAATAGATGATTAGCCATCCATTAAAAAAGGAGCCTGTCATGAAACGCTCGATCGCTGTCCTTGCCATTGCCGCTGCCTTCGCCTCGTTCGGTGCTTTTGCCGATGCCGGCAACAACCAGCCAGTCAGCAGCCAATATGAATACGGCATGCCGCTGGACGTGGCCAAGGTCATCTCCATCACACCGGCCAGCAACGCCGCCGACTGCCAGGTAGGCACCGCACACATGGTGTACGTCGACCATCAGGGCCAGAAGCGCGAAATCGACTACCGGGAAATGGGCAACTGCTCGCAGCAGTGAGTCAGGCCAGCACCTGGGTGATCCAGCCCACCTGCTGATTGAAATCGTCGACCTTCGCCTGAGGCACCGCATCGCGGGCCCGCTGGAAATTGGCCAGGGTCTGCTGCTTCTGCCGCAGCATGCGCCGCCACTTGACCACAAACGCCTCGCTTTTCTCCTGCATCAACACGGGGCCGAAGTACAGCTGTTCAGCGCTATACACCCCCCTGCCCGGCTCGGCGACGATGATCTCGTAATCGAAGCGGTTTTCCCGTAGCAGCTCTTCGCTGACGATCTGGTAACCATTGCCCGCCAGCCACTGGCGCAGTTCGCGCTCACCGCCATTGGGCTGCAGTACCAGGCGCGTGACGCCGCCAAGGCGCTGCTTGCCGGCCTCGAGTATCTCGCACATGGTGTCGCCGCCCATCCCGCAGATGCTCACCACCGAGATACGGTCTTGCGGTTCGACCGCTGCCAGCCCATCGGCCAGGCGTACGGTTACCTGCGCTTGCAGGCCGTTTCTGCGCACATTGCGCTGGGCCGAGGCGAACGGCGTCTGTGCCACTTCACCCGCTACAGCGGCCTCGAGCACGCCACGCAGCATCAAGGCCACCGGCAGGTAGCCGTGGTCCGAGCCAATGTCGGCCAGGCGCGCGCCCTGAGGCACATGGGCGGCCACACGCTCCAGGCGCCTGGACAAAGTCTGTTCGTTCAACGTAAACCCCTGGTTTTGCAATCGCCTGCGATTCTGACGGCGAACGCGGCGCATTTCAAACGCCGAGGCACGCTCGACCGGGCAGGTGCGCTCGCGTAGGCTTGCCGTTTTCCTTCCGTTGCAAGGCAGACACACCATGGCACATGCAGACATTCTCTACACCCCGGACCCGGACGCCGAGTCGATTTCCTCGGACGTTGCCGAGTACAACGGCGTGCTGGTCACCACGCAAATCCCGACCCACGCCGACGGCAGCCTGGAACTGGGCGGCATCGTCGAGCAGAGCGAATGCACCCTGCAGGCGCTGAAAGTGGCCCTGGAAAAGGCCGGTAGCGGTATGGACCGCGTGCTGCACCTGACCATCTACCTGACCGACATGGCCGACCGCGCAGCGTTCAACGAGGTGTACCAGCGCTTCTTCAGCAAGCCCTGGCCGGTGCGTGCGGCGGTGGGTGTGGCTTCACTGGCCTTTGAAGGCATGCGTGTGGAAGTGACGGCGATGGCTGCCAAGCGCTGAGCTGCGCGTGTTGGGGTGCGTAGCGCCCCCAGCATCGTTGACTGACCGCAACATCGCCGGGGCCGCTCTGCGGCCCTTTCGCGACGCAAGGCCGCCCACAGTTGCGCGTACCCGCAGCCAATCCCGCACCTCTCGGCACCCCAATGATGCCGCCAGCCCGTTTCACCGCTACAATGCCCGCCTAAACCGTGACAGCCCGAAAATATAACGACATGTCCCTTCCAAAGAATCACCTGGAACTGCTCAGCCCTGCCCGTGACGTGGCCATCGCCCGTGAAGCGATCCTGCACGGCGCTGACGCCATCTATATCGGCGGCCCGAGCTTCGGCGCGCGCCATAACGCCTGCAACGAAGTCAGCGATATCGCCGAGCTGGTCGAGTTCGCCCATCGCTACCATGCACGCGTGTTCACCACCCTCAACACCATCCTGCACGACAACGAGCTGGAACCGGCGCGCAAGCTGATTCACCAGCTGTACGATGCCGGCGTTGACGCGCTGATCGTGCAGGACCTTGGGGTGATGGAGCTGGACATCCCGCCGATCGAGCTGCATGCCAGCACCCAGACCGACATCCGCACCCTGGAACGGGCCAAGTTCCTCGACCAGGCCGGGTTCTCGCAACTGGTATTGGCGCGGGAGCTGAACCTGCAGCAAATCCGCGCCATCGCCGCCGAAACCGATGCCGCCATCGAGTTCTTCATCCACGGCGCGCTGTGCGTGGCGTTCTCTGGCCAATGCAACATTTCCCATGCGCAGACCGGCCGCAGCGCCAACCGTGGTGATTGCTCGCAAGCCTGCCGCCTGCCCTACACGCTGAAAGATGACCAGGGCCGCGTGGTTGCGTTCGAGAAACACCTGCTGTCGATGAAGGACAACAACCAGACCGCCAACCTGGCTGACCTGGTCGATGCCGGCGTGCGCTCGTTCAAGATCGAGGGCCGCTACAAGGACATGGGCTATGTGAAGAACATCACCGCCCATTACCGCAAAGAGCTCGATGCCATCCTTGAAGACCGCCCTCAGTACGCCCGCGCGTCCAGCGGCCGTACCCAACACTTCTTCCTGCCCGACCCGGATAAAACCTTCCACCGCGGCAGCACCGACTACTTCGTGACCGACCGCAAGGTCGATATCGGCGCCTTCGACTCGCCAACCTTCACCGGCCTGCCGGTGGGCGTAGTGGAGAAGGTCGGCAAGCGTGACATGCAAGTGGTCACCGACGTGCCGCTGACCAACGGCGACGGCCTCAATGTGCTGGTCAAACGCGAAGTGGTGGGCTTCCGCGCCAACATCGCCGAACCGCGCGGCGAATTCGAAGAAGACGGCCAGAAGCGCTACCGCTATCGCGTCGAGCCTAACGAAATGCCCGAAGGCCTGCACAAGCTGCGGCCCAACCACCCGCTGTCGCGCAACCTCGACCACAACTGGCAACAGGCCCTGCAACGCACCTCCTCCGAACGCCGGGTCGGCGTGGAGTGGCACGCTGTCCTGCGCGAGCAGCGCCTGATGCTTACCCTCAGCAGTGAAGAAGGCGTGAGCGTGCAGGTGGCCCTGGACGGCCCATTCGGCGTAGCCAACAAGCCGCAGCAGGCACTGGAGCAGTTGCACGACCTGCTCGGCCAACTGGGTACCACCCTGTACCACGCCGACCGCATCGAACTGGATGCCCCGCAGGCGTACTTCATTCCCAACTCGCAGCTCAAGGCCCTGCGCCGCGAAGCCATCGAGGCACTGACTGCAGCACGCGTGCAGGCGCATCCGCGTGGCGGGCGCAAGGCCGAGACCACGCCACCGCCGGTGTACCCCGAGTCGCACCTGTCGTTCCTGGCCAACGTATACAACCAGAAGGCCCGCGACTTCTACCACCGCCACGGTGTGCAACTGATCGATGCGGCCTATGAAGCGCATGAAGAACACGGCGAAGTGCCGGTGATGATCACCAAGCACTGCCTGCGCTTCTCCTTCAACCTGTGCCCCAAGCAGGCCAAGGGCGTGACCGGCGTGCGTACCAAGGTGGCACCGATGCAGCTGATTCAGGGTGACGAAGTGCTGACCCTGAAGTTCGACTGCAAGCCGTGCGAGATGCATGTGATCGGCAAGATGAAGAGCCACATCATCGACCTGCCGACCCCGGGCAGCGCGGTGGCCCAGGTGGTGGGGCATATCAGCCCCGAAGACTTGCTCAAGACCATCCCGCGCGGACCGCACTGAGTTCGCCTGGCAGTGCCTCTTCGCGGCCAAACCGATGTGTGTCCACCCCCGCTCCTACACCGGCTTGTGCTTTCCCTGTAGGAGCGGGTTTACCCGCGAATACGGTAGCCGCGACAACGGTGAACGGCAGGTGGAAATTGGCCAGCAGGCCCGGCCCTTTCGCGGGTAAACCCGCGCCTACGCAGGCTTGTGCTTCCCCGGTAGGAGCGGGTTTACCCGCGAATACAGTAGCCGCGACAACGGTGAACGGCGGGTGGACATTGGCCAGCGGGCCCGGCCCTTTCGCGGGTAAACCCGCGCCTACTCGGCTTGTGGTTTCCCTGTAAGAGCGGCTTCAAAGAACAGCGCAAGCGTACCTCAGCAGCGCTCAGCGTATCTGGTGCTTGTGCAACAACCGATAGAACGTCGGCCGTGAAATGCCCAGCACCTTGGCCGCCACGCTCAGGTTGTCGCTGTGCCGGTTGAGCACATCGCACAGCGCCTGGCGCTCGGCGCGCTGCTTGTATTCTTCCAGCGTGCCCAGCGGTTGTTGTTCCGGGTCGAGCAGTTGCAACCCCAAGTCTTGCGCCTCGATCTGCCGTCCTTCGGCCAGCACCAACCCGCGACGCACGCGGTTGGCCAGTTCGCGCACATTGCCCGGCCAGTCATGCCGCCCCATCGCCGCCAGGGCATGGTCGCTGAACGACCGTGGCCGACGCCCGGTCTCCACGCTGTAGAAATGGGCAAAATGGTTGGCCAGCATCGACAGGTCACCATGCCGGTCGCGCAACGGCGCGGTCACCACCTGCAAGACGTTCAGGCGGTAATACAGGTCTTCGCGGAAACGCCCTTGCTCGATGGCACGCTCGAGGTCCACATGGGTGGCCGCCAGCACCCGTACATCCACCGGTATGGGCTGGCTGCCACCCACCCGCTCGATGTGCTTCTCCTGCAAAAAACGCAGCAAGTTGGCCTGCAATTCCAACGGCAGGTCGCCGATTTCATCAAGAAACAATGTGCCGCCATCGGCCGCTTCGATACGCCCGGTCTTGCGCTGGTGGGCACCGGTGAAGGCGCCCTTCTCATGGCCGAACAGTTCGGACTGGATCAAGTGCTCGGGGATCGCCCCGCAGTTGATCGCGATGAACGGCTGCTCGCTACGTTGCGACTGGCGGTGCAAGGTGCGCGCCACCAACTCTTTGCCGGTACCGCTCTCTCCGCGGATCAGCACCGGCGATTCGGTGGGTGCCAGTTTACCCAGCAACTTGCGCAACTCGCGGATAGGCCGGCTTTCGCCGAGCAACTCATGGGTTGCCTCATCGACCTTGACGGCCCCCTTGCCGCGCAAGCGCGCCATGCCGAAGGCCCGGCCCAGGGTTACCTGCACGCGGGAGACGTCGAACGGCAGGGTATGGAAGTCGAAAAACCACTCACACACAAAATCACCGAACGCCGGCATGCGCAACTGATCGGCGCTGAGCACGGCAATCCATTCGGTGTTGCTGCGCTTGATCATGTCCTTGACCGCGTCCGGGTGCCTCAGGTGCGAAGCCTGCAAGCGCAACAGCCCGACATCGCACGTGTGGTCCAGCGCAGCCCCGAGCATACAGCTGTCCACATCCCAGCCTGCGTTGCGCAGGCCAGGTAACAAGCGGTGGCAATCGTCGCAGGGGTCGACGATAAGCAAACGGCGTTGAGCGGCAGGCTGCTGCATGACCGATCCTTGGCGCCAGTTTTTGGTTTTTTGAAATAAAACAGCAAGTTGTGGCGCCCGTTTAACAGTAGCAACGAAGTTGACGGTGCCCAGTACCGTCTGTCTGCCGAATCATTTTTTTACAAACCGCCACGGGAATTTTCGCACTTTATCGACATCACATGGCGGCGCAGGCAAGAACAGTGTCGACCCTGAAAAAAAAATTTACAGCCAATGTGTGACTTACCCACGAACAACGAGCATCAGTAGACATAACCCCGCGCTGCACTTCGCGATCAATGAGGCGACTTTGAAGCAACGCGGACTTCACTTCGATGTTTGGGACCATAGAGAGACCGAACCATGAATGCCCCGCTCCGTGTCAACGAAGCACTGCTGATTGCCGACCACGCCTTCGAACCTTTCCAGTGCGTAGCCTGGGATGCACCCAACGGTACTGGTGAACTGAGCCTGGCAGTGATCGACCGGACCAGCACCCGCATCGGCGCCAAGCAAGTGTCGTCGCGCATCTACTCCGACCCGGCCCAGTGGGCCAGCCTGATCGAAGAAGTGCGCGCCGAATTGTGTGAAAAGGGCTACGACCTGCAACCGTGGTCGATGCCGAAGTAATATTGGCCAGCACAACAAGTGCGTGCATGGTCACGCACTTGTACAACTTCTCTGTTGCTGTTGTGGCAACTTTCCCAATTGCGACAACGTGTCGCAACCTGCCAGTTCAATCCACCACCTTGAATTGTTGCAAGTGCTGGTAATCAGCCTGCAATTGTTCTGCCAGACGCTGCGCGCGTCCCAGGCGCACGGGCGCCAGTTCCATATCGACCAACAACGTGGCGCATGGCATCGGCTGCACGGTATTGCTGTGCTGCAGGCGACCGTCGGTGAACACCAGGCAACGCAAGGCCTCTTGCGGATGGGCTCGCTGCCGCGCCTGTAGCCAGTGCCGCGCCTGTTCCAGGGCGGCGATCAGCGGCGTGCCCCCACCTGCTCCCAAGGCCTGCAGCCAGGGTTGCAAGGCAGCGGATGCCTTCAGCCCGTGGCGCTGCCACTGTGGTGTGCGCCCGCTGGCAGTCAGCAGGGCCAGGCGGGCGCGCTGGCGGTAGGCCTGGTCGAACAATGCCGCCAGCAGCCCTTTGGTCTGTGCCAGCGCCTGATGGCGCCGGGTTGAAGCCGAGGCATCGACGATCACCAGCCACAATTCTGCCGGCCTGCCTTGGCGCTGCTGCCAGCACAGGTCCTGTCGCTGGCGTGGCCGCCCTTTGAGCAAGGTCGGCAGCCAGGCTACCCGGCCGGCCGCCGCATTTCGCACGAGGCCACGGCGGGTACCGTTCTGCTTGCCTATGCCCGTTCTGGCATCCGCCCCGTTGGCTGGTGGCTGGGGGATGCTCAGGGCTTTTTTGCCCAGTTCGGCACCTCGCGGCGGGCGCCGCTGGCTACCGGCTGTGCCGGTAATGCCCCCCAGTCGCCCTGCCCACCCTGTTCGCCCGGGTTGCCGGCGCCAGGCTGCTGGTCAGGCGGCTGTGGCGCCGACGGCGGGCTGGCCTGGGGCGTCATACGGCGGCGATGGCGCAAGGCGAATTCGGCCACCGCCTCGACATCCACTTCTTCGATAGCTGCAGCCCCACGCCAGGCACAGTGGGCGCGTGCAGCGCGCAGCCACACCAGGTCGGCGCGCAGGCCGTCCACGCCGGCGGCGTAGCAGCGCTCGGTAATCCAGGCCAGCGCCTGGTCATCCAGCGCAATGTCGGCCAAGGCCTGGCGCGCCGCCTGGCAGCGCTCGCGCAGTTGCGCCTGGGCCTGGGCCCAGTGGGCGCAGAACGCCTGCGGGTCACTGTCGAAGGCCAGACGGCGGCGAATGATCTGCTGCCGGGCCTCGGGCTCCGGCAAGCCCTCCAGCGCCACGTTCAATCCGAAACGGTCGAGCAACTGCGGGCGCAGTTCGCCCTCTTCCGGGTTCATGGTGCCGATCAGTACGAAGCGGGCGCTGTGCCGGTGCGAGATACCGTCACGTTCGATGCGGTTTGTGCCGCTGGCAGCCACGTCAAGCAACAGATCGACCAAGGTGTCGGGCAGCAGGTTGACCTCATCGACATACAGCACACCGCCGTCGGCCTGGGCCAGCACGCCCGGGGAAAACTGCGCCTTGCCCTGCCCCAGCGCGGCATCCAGGTCGAGGGTGCCGACCAACCGCTCTTCACTGGCGCCCAATGGCAAGGTGACGAACGGGCCTTCGCCAAGCAGGTCGGCCAGGCCACGGGCCAGGGTGCTCTTGGCCATGCCACGCGGCCCTTCGATCAGCACACCACCGATCCTGGGGTCGATGGCGGTCAGGCACAGCGCCAGCTTGAGGTCGTCTGCACCGACCACGGCCGCCAATGGAAATTGTACGGGTTCACTCATTTCAAGCCTGTTCCTCGCCATCGAGCAGTTGTTCCTCAAGGGCTTCGCGGTAGTCGCCCGGCGCCTGCCACAAGCCGCGCTGCTGGGCCTCCAGCAGACGCTCGGTGAGGTCGCGCAGGGCCTCGGGGTTGTGCTCGCGCATGAAATCGCGGGTCGCCGGGTCGAGCACATAGGCATCGGCCAGCCCCTGGTAATGATGGTCGTCGATCAGGTGCGTGGTGGCGTCGAAGGCGAACAGGTTGTCGACTGTCGCGGCCATCTCGAAGGCACCCTTGTAGCCGTGACGCTTGACTCCGTCGATCCACTTGGGGTTGAGCGCACGCGCGCGGATCACCCGGTTCAGCTCTTCCTTGAGGGTACGGATGCGCGGTCGGTCGGCCTGGCTGTGGTCGCCATGGTAGCTGGCCACCACCGCCCCGGACAGGGTTTCCGAGGCTGCCAGCATGCCGCCCTGGAACTGGTAGTAATCGTTGGAATCGAGCAGGTCGTGCTCGTGGTTGTCCTGGTTCTGCAGCACCGCCTGCACCTTGGCCAGGCGCTGGGCGAACTGGGCGCGGGCCGGGGTGCCGTCGTCGCTGCCGCCGTAGGCATAGCCGCCGTGGTTGAGGTAGACCTCTGCCAGGTCGTCGCGGCTGTGCCACAAGCGCCCGTCGATGGCGTTCTGCACCCCGGCACCGTATGCGCCGGGTTTGGCACCGAACACCCGCCAGCCAGCCTGACGCGCGGCCTGCTCGGCATCCACGCCTTGAGCCTGCAGCGCGGCCCGCTCGCTGCGCACGCGGGCAGCCAGGGGGTTGAGGTCGTCAGGTTCGTCCAGCGCGGCCACGGCCTGCACGGCGGCGTCGAACAGGCGGATCAGGTTACCGAAGGCATCGCGGAAGAAGCCGGAAACGCGCAACGTCACATCCACCCGCGGGCGGTCGAGCAGGCTCAACGGCAAGATTTCGAAGTCGTCGACGCGCTGGCTGCCGGTGGCCCAGACAGGCCGCACGCCCATCAGCGCCATGGCCTGCGCGATGTCGTCGCCGCCGGTGCGCATGGTCGCCGTGCCCCACACCGACAGGCCGAGCTGACGCAAATGATCGCCGTGGTCCTGCAGATGGCGCTCGAGGATCAGGCTGGCCGAGGCGAAGCCCAGGCGCCAGGCTGTGGTGGTGGGCAGGTTGCGCACATCCACGGTATAGAAGTTGCGGCCAGTGGGCAGCACATCGAGGCGCCCTCGGCTAGGCGCACCACTGGGGCCGGCGGGCACGAAGCGCCCGGCCAGTGCCGCCAGCAGGCCATGCATTTCAGCCGTGCCGCAGGCGTCAAGGCTGGGTGCGACCGCTTCACGCAGGGCTTGCACTACAGCGTGCACCGGTTGCCACTCACTCAGGTCGGGTAACTGTGCCGTGCCCTCCAGTGCCTGCCCGATCACCTGCAGTGCCAGCAGCTCAAGGCGCTCTCGGGTGTCGCCACAGGTGCGCCAAGGTTCATTGCTCATGGCCTGCAGCTGTTCAGGGCGTATGCCCTGCCACGGCTGCCCAAGGTCGCAATCGAGCGGGTCCCAGCCCGGTAGCAGTGCCTTGGCCAAAGCTCGCAGCAAGCTGGCATTGCCGCCACGGCCGTCGCCACGCTCAACCCGCAACAATGCCAGCAGCGTATCCAGGCGTAGCCGCCCTTCAGGTGACTGACCAAACACGTGCAGGCCATCGCGAATCTGCGACTCCTTCAGGTCGCACAGGTAGGTGTCCAGGCGCGGCAGCCATAGCGCCGCATCGTCCAGTTGCCCTTCCAGTTGCAACTCACGGTCGATGTGGTTGGCCTTGACCAGCTCGAGGATGTCACGCTGCAACTCGCGGGCACGTCGAGGGTCGAGCAACTGCGCTTCATAGAACTCGTCAGCCAGTTGTTCCAGGTGGCGCAGCGGGCCATAGGTTTCGGCACGGGTCAGCGGCGGCATCAGGTGGTCAATGATCACCGCCTGGGTGCGGCGCTTGGCCTGGGCACCCTCGCCCGGGTCATTGACGATGAACGGGTAGATGTTCGGCAGCGGACCCAGCAGCGCGTCCGGCCAGCACTGCGCCGACAGCCCGACGCCTTTGCCCGGCAGCCATTCGAGGTTGCCATGCTTGCCGACGTGGATCACCGCATCGGCGGCAAATGCGTGACGCAGCCAGAAGTGAAATGCCAGGTAGCCATGCGGTGGCACCAGGTCAGGGTCGTGATACACCGCGCTAGGGTCCACCTGGTAGCCCCGCGCCGGCTGGATACCGACGAAAGTCAAGCCAAAGCGCAGGCCGGCAACCATCAGCCGGCCGCTGCGGAACATCGGGTCCTGTTCGGGTGGCCCCCAGCGTTCCAGTACCGCCTGGCGGTTGGCCTGCGGCAGGCGCTCGAAGGCCACCTGGTAATCGGCCAGGCTCAGGCTCTGGGCACAGGGACGCTGGTCGAGATGGTCGAGGTCGTTGGTCACGCCACCGAGCAGCTGGTGGATCAGTTGCGTACCGCTGCCCGGCAACTCGGCCAGCGGATAGCCTTCGGCCTGCAGCGCCTTGAGGATGTTGAGTGCGGCGGCGGGCGTGTCCAGGCCGACGCCATTACCAATGCGGCCATCCCGGGTCGGGTAGTTGGCCAGCACCAATGCCACGCGCTTCTGGGCGTTGGGCAGACGGGCCAGCTCGACCCAGCGGCGGGCCAGCTCGGCGACAAAGTCCATGCGCTCGGGGTGGGCGCGGTAGCAGACAACGTCGGACTGGCTGCGCTCGCTGCGCCAGGCCATGTCCTTGAAACTGACCGGGCGCGTGATGATGCGCCCGTCCAGCTCCGGCAATGCAATGTGCATGGCCAGGTCGCGCGCGCCCAGGCCCTGCTCGCTGGCTTCCCAGCCTGGCTGGTTGTCCTGCGCGCAGATTGCCTGAAGCACCGGGATGTCGCGGCGAAACGGGCGCAGGTTGGGGCGCTCGGGGCTGGACAAGGCGAAACCGGTGGTATTGACCAGCACTTCGGCGCCGACCTCGTCTAGCCAGGCTTCGACCTGTTCCAGGCAGGCGCTTTCCTTGAGGCTGGCCACGGCGATCGGCAACGGGTTCAGGCCGGCAGCCTGTAGGCGCTGGCAGAACACGTCGATGAACGCGGTATTGGCCGCTTGCAGGTGCGAACGGTAGAACAGCAGCGGTGCCACTGGCTGGTCGGGGTGCCAGTGTGGGTACCAGTCCTCGAGTGTCGCGCTGCCCTTGGCGGGGTGATAGACCGCCGTGCGCGGCAAAGGCTGCGGCTCGTCCCAGGCATAGTCGCGGCCCAGCCATTGGCTGGCCAGGCAGTTGAACAGGTTGATGGCGTTGGCCTTGCCGCCCTGGCGCAGGTAATGCCAAAGCCGCTCGGCCTGCTCACCGCGGACGTTGCCCAGGCTGGTCAGCTCCGGGTCCGGGCGGTCATCGCCCGGCACCAGAATCAGCTGCACGCCACGGGCGGCCAGCTCGACCAGTTGTTCGACACCATAGTGCCAGTAACCAACACCACCGTGCAGCGACACCAGGATGACCTTGGCGTGGCGCAGCACCTGGTCGACATATAGGTCGACCGAGGCATGGTTCTGCACCTGCATCGGGTTGGCCAGGCGCAGGCTGGGAAAGTCTTCGGGCAATTGCTCGGCGGTGTCGGCGAGCAAGGCCAGGTGTGAATCGCCGCTGCAGAGAATCACCAGCTCGGCGGGTGTCTGGCCGAGGTCGGCAATGCTGTCATCCGGTACGAAACCACCGGGCTGGGTCCGCAGCAGGTGCATGGGTCAGGCGCCCAGTGCCTGGCGCAGGCGCGCTTCCAGCTGGGCAGCATCGAGGTCCTGGCCGATCAGCACCAGGCGGGTGATGCGCGGCTCATCGGCGCGCCAGGCGCGGTCGAAGTGCTTGTCGAAACGGGTGCCCACGCCTTGTACCAGCAGGCGCATCGGCTTGCCCGGGATGGCGGCGAAGCCTTTGGCGCGCAGGATACCGAACTCCACCACCAACTGGGTCAATGCATCGAGCAGCAGGCTTTCGTCGGCTTCCGGCAGGTCGATGGAGATGGAGTCGAAAGCGTCGTGGTCATGATCGTCATGATCGTCGCCGTCGTGATGCGAATCGTGGTGGGTTCGGCGGCCATCGATATGCGCCTCGGACTCGGCACCCACGCCCAGCAGCACCTCCAGTGGCAGCTTGCCGCTGCTGGCCTCGATCACTTTCACCGCCGGCGGCAGTTCTTCGGCCACCTCGGCACGCACCTTGGCCAGGCCTTCGGTGTCGATCAGGTCGGCCTTGTTCAACACCACCAGGTCGGCGCTGGCCAACTGGTCAGCGAACAGCTCATGCAGGGGCGATTCATGGTCCAGGTTAGGATCGAGCTTGCGCTGGGCATCGACCTGGTCCGGGTAGGCAGCAAAGGTGCCAGCGGCCACGGCCGGGCTGTCGACCACGGTGATGACCGCATCGACGGTGCAGGCGTTGCGGATTTCCGGCCACTGGAACGCTTGTACCAATGGCTTGGGCAGGGCCAGGCCGCTGGTTTCGATGAGGATGTGGTCAAGGTCGCCACGGCGGGCCACCAGCTCGCGCATCACCGGGAAGAATTCTTCCTGCACGGTGCAGCACAGGCAGCCGTTGGCCAGCTCGTAGACGCGGCCGCTGGCTTCTTCCTCGGTGCACCCGATGCTGCACTGCTTGAGAATTTCGCCATCGATGCCCAGTTCGCCAAACTCGTTGACGATGACCGCAATGCGGCGCCCCTGGGCGTTGTCGAGCATGTGGCGCAGCAAGGTGGTCTTGCCCGAGCCGAGGAAGCCGGTGACGATGGTGACAGGGAGCTTGGCCAGTGTTTTCATGTCGCATTGCCCTTGGCAGTGTGGCGCGGGCATGCAGGACGACAGCCGCAGGCCAGGCCGGCCGGGCTTGTTCGCCACCGGATCACCCCGCCCGGTTGAAAGTCGAAAACGTGACGAGGCAGGTCTCCTGGCTTGCACCGTTCCATGTCCCCGTTCGGGCTGGCGGGATGACGCCTTCCCGCGCGCTGGCGCAGTGGCTGTGTCGATCCGTTGTCGGTGCTTACAGTTGCGGGGGCAGCCGCGGCTTGTACCGCGTTCCCGTCTTAGCTTCGGCCAGGCCGAAGAACCTCGAAGTGGGCAAGGCTACGCAGTGGCTGGCGGGTGGTCAACCATTGCTGCCGGCTGGTCGACCATAAGGGGAGCAACTGCGCTACAGTGGCACCTTTTCAACGGACAAGGACGCCCCATGCCCCTCGCCCCCGCCCCCGCCCCCGCCCCCGCCCTACCGGTACTGCGCATGTTCTCGGCCGGCAAGGCCAAGGCTTTCTACCTGGATTGTCTGCAGGTGCAGGGTCAGGCCCCGTTAGACAACCACCTGCGCTTTTGCCAGCAGATCGATGACGAGGCCAACCCATGAAGGCACTGGGCAAACGCGAAATAGGCCGCCTGGAGCGGGAGTTGGTGGCATGCCTGACCGATGCCTGCGAAACCGCCAAGGCGGAGATTGTCGGCTTCTGTTGGCTAACCCATCGCCTCAACCCGGAGGACTTTCCGAGCAGCCTGCGTATTACCTGGGTATTCGAGCAAGAGGCCGACAAGGCAGCGGCCGTGGTCGGTGATGCGAAGGCGCGCATGCTGGCACTTACCGCTCTGGCGCTGGAGCAAGCCGGCATTGAGCTGGACCATCCGGCCTGGCATGTGCGATTCGACAGTGAAGAAGCCTGCGCGCACGGCCACGGCGGAGACTGGGCCAAGCGCTTGCAGACGCAGCGCTGAGCCCCAACCGGCAGCCGGTGCTTTACCCGGCCCCAGACGGTCCGTTAGGCTACGCATTCTCTAAATGATGAGGTGTTCGTCCAATGCGCCATTGATGCCGCCGTCCGTTCGACGGCCAGTCTTCAGCCTCCGGCTCGTTCCGGAGATGTCGCGGCATTTGTGGAGTTGTGCATGACGAACACGTCGATTCTGACGCTGGACAGCGTCTCCTTGGCCTTGCCTGATGGCAGGCCGCTGTTTAGCAACCTCAACGAAACCTTCGACCAACGCCGCACCGGCCTGGTCGGGCGCAATGGCGTGGGCAAAAGCCTGCTAGGGCAGATTCTTGCCGGCCAGCGTGAACCGAGCAGCGGCCATTGTCGGCGCCACGGGCCTGTCCATTTGCTGGACCAGCAAGTCATCGCGCGCAGCGCCACGCTGGCCGACCTGGCCCAAGTGGGGCCGGTGATTGCGGCGCTGGAGCGCATCGAGCAAGGCAGCATCAAGCCCCAGGATTTCGACACCGTTGGCGAGCGCTGGGATATCCGCGAGCAATTGCAGCTGCAGCTTCAGGGCCACGGGCTGGGTCAACTCGACTGGCGCCAGCCCGCACGGACCCTGAGCGGTGGCCAAGCCATGCGCGTGGCGCTGATTGGCGCGTGGCTCAGCGATGCCGATTACCTGATCCTCGACGAGCCAAGCAATCACCTGGACAGCAACGCCCGTGCCCAGCTGCTGAGCATGATCGAAGCCTGGGACCGTGGCTTGCTGGTGATTAGCCACGACCGCAGCCTGCTGGCGCACATGGCACGCATTGTCGAATTATCCAGCCTGGGCTTACAGGCCTACGGTGGCAACTACAGCCTCTATAGTGCGCAAAAAGCCAACCAGACGGCGCAGGCCCAGCAGCAACTTGCCCGGCTGAAGCAGGAGCAGCAACGCCAGGCCCGTGAACTGCAGCGCCAGCGCGAAGACCTGGAGCGCCATCAAGCCCGGGCCGGGCGCCAAGCCAAGCACGCCAACCAGGCCAAAATCCTGGTCGACCGCAAGCAGGAGCGCAGCCAGGCCACTGCTGGCAAGCAGCGCCGCGACCATCGCGATGCTCGGCAAACGCTACTGGGCAAAGTGCGTGACGCCGCCCGCGAGGTGGAGCAAGACAGCGCTATTACCTTGCACGCGCCCACTCCTCAGCGTCATCCGGGCCGGGAGGTCTTGGCCTTGCAGGCACTTTGCTTGCCCCATGGCACCCGCAAAGCGCTTGACCTGCGCTTGTGCCTGGGCCAGCGCGTAGGGCTGATCGGCGCCAATGGCAGTGGCAAGTCCACCCTGCTCAGGCTGCTGAATGGGGAATTGCCAGCATCGCCCGACAATGTGCGCCTCAGTGGCGAGACCGCCCTACTCGACCAGCACTGCAGCACACTGGCAGGCAACCGCAGCGTGCTCGAACACCTGCGCCAAGCCAACCCGACGCTGGCCCAGGGAAAATTGCGCAGCCGCCTGGCGCAACTGGGCCTGGATGCAGCCCGTATCGAACTGCCCAGTAGCCTGCTTAGCGGCGGCGAGCGTATGAAGGCGGCGCTGGCCGCCCTGCTGTACCGCGAACGGCCGCTCGATCTGTTGCTGCTGGACGAACCCGGCAACCACCTGGACCTGCCATCGCTGACAGCCCTGGAACGCATGCTTGGGCAGTTTCGCGGGGCGCTGATAGTGGCATCCCATGATGCGGTATTGCTGGAAAACCTGGCCCTGGATGAGTACTTGCTGTTGTAGACACCGAAAAAAAAGCATCGCAGCCTATCAATTCGTGACTGGCCGTTCCCGATCCGCCAAGGATGGTTTAAGGTGGCATGGTGCGCATATAACAGCAGCCCGAGCGATCGGGCACTTGCAAGACAATGAGGGTGTCATGAGCAACGAAAGCATTAATTGGGACAAGCTGGGTTTCGACTACATCAAGACCGACAAACGCTACCTGTCCGTATGGCGCAATGGCGAGTGGGACAAGGGCACCCTGACCGAAGACAACGTACTGCACATCAGTGAAGGCTCCACGGCCCTGCACTACGGCCAGCAGTGCTTCGAAGGCCTGAAGGCCTACCGTTGCAAGGACGGCTCGATCAACCTGTTCCGCCCGGACCAGAACGCGGCCCGCATGCAGCGCAGCTGCGCACGCCTGCTGATGCCGCACGTGCCGACCGATGTGTTCATCGAAGCGTGCAAGCAAGTGGTCAAGGCGAATGAAAAGTTCGTGCCACCGCACGGCAAAGGCGCCCTGTACCTGCGTCCGTTCGTGATCGGCACCGGCGACAACATTGGCGTGCGCACCGCCCCCGAGTTCATCTTCTCGGTGTTCGCCATCCCGGTTGGTTCGTACTTCAAGGGCGGCATGAAGCCGCACAACTTCCAGATTTCCAGCTTCGACCGTGCTGCCCCACAGGGCACCGGCGCGGCCAAGGTCGGTGGCAACTACGCTGCCAGCCTGCAGCCGGGCGCTGAAGCGAAGAAGGCCAACTTCGCCGACGCCATCTACCTCGACCCGCTGACCCACACCAAGATCGAGGAAGTCGGTTCGGCCAACTTCTTCGGCATCACCGCCAACAACGAGTTCGTCACCCCGAAATCGGCCTCGGTACTGCCAGGCATCACCCGCCTCTCGCTGATGGAACTGGCGCAATCGCGTCTGGGCCTGACCGTGATCGAAGGCGATGTCGAGATCAGCAAGCTGGACCGCTTCGTCGAAGCCGGTGCCTGCGGTACCGCAGCCGTGATCACCCCGATCGGCGGCATCGAGTACAACGGCAAGCTGCACGTGTTCCACGACCTGGAAAAGGTCGGGCCGGTTACCCAGAAGCTCTACAACGAGCTGACCGGTATCCAGAGCGGCGATGTAGAGGCACCGGCAGGCTGGATCGTCAAGGTCGCCTGAGGCGCATCAGCTGTATGAAAACGGGGCATGCCAGCAATGGCATGCCCCGTTTTTCTTGGGTTTATACGGTCACCTCGAGCGGTTTTACCCGCAGCATGGCACCGGCTGCGCCGGTGTTCGCAGGTGAACCCGCTGCGCCCAACCACCGACATGTGTCCACCACCGTGTAGGAGCGGGTTTACCCGCGAAAGGGCCAGACCTGCCAGCCAATAATTCTGGAGGGGTCACCGTTGTCGATGCCACTGCATTTGCGGACAAGCCTGCACCTACAATGGGCCGCGCCGGCCGGCAGACTTATACCAGGCGCCCAGTTGCCAACTGAATCAGTTAGATAGAACTGTCTTCCAAAGGGGAAGGTTATCCTCTTTGCGACGGTCAACTGCACGATGTCGGCATTGAGATTGGGCAAATAGCTGTTTCCTTCCTAGTATGAAATCGTCATGCGAGTAGCGAGTGCTTTTGTTTGCCTCTCAACAAGGAGTAGAGAATGCCGTTGCACCACTACCTTCCTATATGGCTGGCCTTGAGCAGCGTGGCCGCGCAGGCCGAACAAGTCACCCCAGCCGAAGACCCGCAACTGATTCGCGTGCTGCTTGCCGCAGAGCTGGAAACCACCCTGTCCAGCCAGATGAGCGGCACCCTGGGCGAGCTCAAGACCCGCTTCGGTGAGCACGTGGCCAAGGGCGCCCCCTTGGCACGCTTCAATTGCAATGAAGCCAAGGCCCGCGGCAAGGTTGCGGTGGCAGAACTGGCCATGGCCCGGCAGAACCTGCAGGCCAAGCAGCAACTGCGCAAGCTCGATGCCGTGGGCGACATCGAGGTGGCAGCGGCCAACACCGAAGTGCAGAAAGCCGATGGCGCCCGGGCCATGGGTGAAGCGCAGATCAGCTATTGCCAGGTATTGGCGCCGTTTTCAGGCCATGTGGCCAAGGTTTATGTCAAGCCCTACCAAACCGTCAGCGCCGGAACGCCGCTGTTCGACCTGGTCAGTGACGGAGCATTGAAGGTACGGATGAACGTGCCCTCCAGCCAGTTGAAAAACCTCAACCCCGGCCAACCACTGGAGGTTAACGTATATGAAACCGGCAAGACCTACCCGGCCAAGGTCAGCGTGATCAACGCCAGGGTCGATGCAGTGGCACAGACAGTGGAACTCGAAGCGCGCTTCGACCAACGCTTCCCCGAACTGATGGCTGGCATGAGCGGTACCGCGCGGTTCGACCATGACCGTGAATAGGCCGCTGCCGCACCCGCAGCTATTGTTGCAACTGGATGCCCTGCGTGACAAGGCCATGGCCGCCGAGACATTGGGCGCCCTGGCGTTCAGCATGGCCAACGACCTCTACCCGCTGCTGCCGTTTCACCAGGCGCTGGTGTTCGGCCAAGACAAGGCTGGCCTTGAGCTGCTGTGCGTATCGGGCTTGGCCCGGCCCAGCGAGGATTCGCCTTACCTGGTCTGGCTCCGCCGCGCCAGCCGTTGGCTGAACGACCGCCTGATCGAGGCTCAACCTGCCTGGCTGACACCGAGCAACAGCGCGCCCCCCGAACAGATCGCCGAGGGCTGGGCCGAATGGTGGCCTTCAGGGCTGTGGTGCATACCGCTGCACAGTCCTGGTGGCGAGCGCCTGGGCATGCTGGTGCTGTTGCTCGAAGAAGCGCCTCCGGAGGTAGTGCCCCAACAGCTGGAAGGCCTTGTGCGCACCTGGGCCTACTGCTGGCAAGCCCTGACCCAGCGGCGCCGGTTCGGTCGCTGGCGCCCCAGCCGCCGCCAGGTGCTGGTGACCCTGCTGGTGCTGGCCGGGCTGTTGCTGGTACCGGTGCGCCAGACGGCACTGGCACCGGCGCAGATCGTCTCGCGCCAGGCGCAGATCGTCAGTTCGCCGATTGACGGGGTGATCGCCCAGGTGCTGGTACGCCCCAACCAGCCGGTGGAGGCCGGTACACCGTTGTTCACCCTCGATGAAACCACCTTGCGCAGCCGCGCTGAGGTGCTGGGTAAAGAAGTTGCGGTGGCCGATGCCGAATTGCAGGCCGCCAGCCAGCGCGCCTTCGACAATCCGCAAAGCAAGAGCGAACTGCCCCTGCTGCAGGGCCGTGCTCAGCAGCGCCGCGCCGAACTGGCCACCGTACAGGCGCAACTGCGACGCACCCAGGTGCTGGCACCGCGCGCCGGGGTAGCGGTGTTCAGCGACCCCAACGACTGGATGGGCAAACCAGTGTCGACCGGCGAGCGCATCATGCACGTGGCCGACCCTGCGCAACCGGCCATGCAGATCCAGCTTGCGGTGGCCGACGCAATCGCACTGGAACCAGGTGCCGAGGTCACTTTGTTTCTCACGGCCTACCCGCTGCACCCGCTCAAGGGGAAAATCCTCGAAACCAGCTACCAGGCCAAACCCACTGACGACGGGGTGGTCGCCTATCGCCTGCTGGCGAGTATCGACGCGCACGCCGGGCATGCCCGGCTGGGCCTGCATGGTACCGCCAAGCTCTATGGTGGCAAGGTAATGCTCGGCTATTACCTACTGCGCCGCCCGCTGGCCACACTGCGCGCCTGGAGCGGCTGGTAATGCTCGACCTGACCGACCTGCCGCTGCCACCGCTGCGCGAAGACTTGCGCCTGTGCGAAGCCGCCGAGAGCCGTGAAGGGGAACCCGCGTGGATGATCCACGACACGGTGCTCAACCGCTTCTACCGGATCGGCTGGCTGGAGTTCGAATGCCTGCTGCGCTGGGGCCAGACACCCCGTCAGATCAGCGAGCAGGTGTCGCGCGATAGCGCGCTCAACCCGGATGTCGAGCAAGTGCTGGCACTGCGTGCGTTTCTCGAACAGCATCAGTTGCTGCGCCCGGGCCCCGAGCAACTGGCCAAGCTGCAAACCGCCAGCGAGGCACGCAGCTGGTCGAGCTGGCGCTGGTGGTTGCATCACTACCTGTTCTTCCGCATCCCGCTGCTGCACCCGCAAGCCGCGCTGCAGCGCCTGGCCGCCGCTCTGAATTGGCTGTTCCATCCACTTACCGGGCTGCTGGTGATAGGGCTGACCCTGCTCGGCGTCATCCTGGTGATGCAGCAGTGGGACAGTTTCACCCATGCGGTGGTGGAGTCGTTCTCCACCGAAGGCCTGGTCAGCTTTGCCATGGCGCTGGTAGTCGCGAAAACCCTTCACGAGCTCGGCCATGCCCTGGTTGCTACACGCCTGGGGCTGCGCGTGGGCCACATGGGCGTGGCGTTTCTGGTGCTGTGGCCAATGCTGTACACCGACACCGGCGAAAGCTGGAAGCTCAAGCGTGCCAACCAGCGCCTGGCGATCGCGTCAGCGGGCATCGTCACCGAACTGTCCCTGGCAGGCCTTGCGACCCTCGGCTGGGCGCTGTGTGACGATGGCGCCTTGCGCAACGCACTGTTGTACCTGGCCACCACCAGCTGGGTGCTTTCCCTGGCCCTCAATGCCAGCCCGTTCATGCGCTTCGACGGCTATTTCATTCTCAGCGACCTGCTCGATTTCCCAAACCTGCACGAACGCGCCTCGGCACTGGCACGGGTTGCCCTGCGACGTACTCTCCTGGGGCTCGACGAGGCGTGGCCGGAGCCTTTTTCCGCTGGCCACCGGCGCCTGCTGGTGGCGTTTGCCTTGGCCACCTGGCTATATCGCCTGGTGCTGTTTCTCGGCATTGCGGTGGCGGTCTACCTGTTCTTCTTCAAACTATTGGGGATCGTGCTTTTCATGGTCGAATTGGCATGGTTCATCGCACTGCCGGTCAAACGTGAGCTAAGCCACTGGTGGCAACAACGGGGACGTATTGCGGGGCGGCGCAAGCAACTGTTCTACCTGTGCCTTGGGCTGCTTGCGCTGGCCCTGGCCGTGCCTTGGCACAGCCAGGTCAGTGCCGTTGGCGTGGCCCGTGCCGAGCACCAGCTGCGGGTCTACACCCCCTACCCTGCGCGGCTGAAAGGCTTGCACAGGCAAGGGCCGGTCAAGGCCGGCGAGGTGCTGGCAGTGCTCGACGAGCCTGACCTGGATTCACGCATGCGCAGCAGCGAGGCCAGTGCCCGCAGCTACCAGGCGCGCTTGTCGGGGTTGCTTGCCGACCCTGCCGGGCTGGCCGAGGACGCCGCCACCCAGCAACGTCTGATGGTGCAGAACGAAGAGGCCCGCGCCGCGCGCAGCGAGATAGCCCGGCTCAACCTGCAGGCACCGTTCGCAGGCAGCTGGCTGGACCTGGACCCTGACTGGCAGCCTGGCCAGTGGCTCAACGGCCAGGAACCGCTGGGCATCCTGATAGACCCCAGCCACTGGCAGATCGATGCCTACGTGCCCCAGGACCAGGTGCACCACCTGGCCGTGGGCAACTCCGTGAAGTTCTACCCCGAAGGCCGGGTCATCGCACTGCACGGTAAGGTGCTGGCAATCGGCAGCACTCGCGCCGGGCAATTGGCCCACCGCATGCTGTCCTCGCATTTTGGCGGCCCGGTACCCACTACCAGCGGTGACCCGATGGTCCCCGCCAGTGCACTGTTCCAGGTGCTGATTGCCCTGGATGAGCCGCTGGCAAGCGTGCGCGAGACCCCCGGCAGGCTAAAGATCGAGGGGCAGAAACGCAGTGTGCTGGGCGAACTGGGAACATGGCTGATCGGGGTTGGGCTGCGTGAAAGCGGGTTCTGAGAACTGCCTTCCAGCGCTTGCTTCACCGCCCTGAAGAAATCCGTCTACGATTGCTTGGGACTCGAATCTGTTGCAAAACATTTGAGCAGGGTATGGAAATGGACATCAAGAGCAGAACCGGCTTTGCCACTGCCTCGCGCCCTCGGTCACAGGCTGTTGCCCTTGAGCAACGCATCCTCTTCGACGGTGCCGGCGCGGCGGCTGTCGATCAGCAACAGCACAGCGATGCCGGCCCGGCAGAGGCGAAGGACACCAGCCACCCGGCCCCCACCGCCAGCGAGGCGCAGACCACCGCAGCGGCGCCCGCGCCACGCAACCTGGTGGTCATCGATGCCCGGGTGGAAAACCGCGACCAGCTGGCCGCCACCCTGCCAGCCGGCACCACTGCGCTGGTGGTGGACCCCGGCCAGGATGCCATCGCCGCCATCAGCAATGCCTTGGCGCAACTGGGCAAGGTCGATTCCATACAAGTGTATTCACATGGTGCCTCTGGCCAGTTCACCCTGGGCAACCAGGTGTTCACCCGCCAGACCGTCGAGCAACTGGGCGACCGCCTGAGCGCCTGGCGTGGCGAGCTGAACAGTGGCGCGGATATCCAACTGTACGGCTGCGACTTCGGCGCCGGCAGCGCCGGCCAGGCCCTGGTCAATGAACTGGCACGCTGGACCGGCGCCGATGTCGGCGCTTCGAGCAACGCCACCGGCAGCCAACTGGCCGGTGGCGACTGGCGCCTTGAAGTTACCCACGGCGATATCGACAAGACCATCGCCCTGGCCGCCGCCACCCTGGACAATTTCCAGGGCCTGCTGGCCGATGCCAGCCCCACTGCCAGCCTGAGCGGCGGCGCTGAGGTGCAACTGGGCGAGCAGTTCACCTTTACCGTCAGCTTCAACAACCCCTCGACCCAGGAAGGCTACGCACCGTTCCTCGATGTGTTCATGCCTGCCACCGGGCGCGATGGCGACGATGGCGCCACATTCGTTTCCGCCACGTACCTGGGCCAGGTGCTGAACAGCTTTGTGATCACCTTCGATGCCAACGGCAATGCCACGCACCCCTTGGCCAAGGATGCCAGTGGCAACGCACTGGTGATCAACGCCGCCAGCGTCGGCATGAAGCCCGGCGACCAGATGGTGGTGCTGCAGCTGCCTTACGCAAGCGTCACCAACGGCCAGCCGAGCATCGACGTGCAGATCACCGGGCAACTGAGCAACCTTGCCGATACCAGCTATTCCGACGGCGCCCCCAACCTCACCATCAATGCCCGCGCCGGCTTCGAATATGGCAACGACTCGCTGAACAACCCGGTGCAGGACCCAAGCCTGGTGGAAAGCGCGCTGCACAGCTTCATCGTCACACCGACCCTGCTCAAGGTCACGCAAACGGTGAACATGCCCGAAGGCGAAACGGTGACCGGGCCGAACTTCACCCGAACCCAGACCATCACCGTGACTCCGGCCCCAGGGCAGACCCTGAGCAATGTCACGGTCACCCAGACCGTGCCTGACCAGGTGCATGTCAGTTCCATCACACCTGGGCCGGGCGGTACCCTGACGTCAGTCACCCTGCACGACGGCACCGTGCTCACCAGCCCCATTGCCATAGCCGCCGCGCTGGCCAACCCCAATGCCTTCGTGGCCAGCTACAGCATCCATTACGATACCCTCAGTAGCGTCAGCGAAACCCAGGTCGGTTTCTATGTGCCGGAAATCGACGCCAACGGCCGACCGGTGATCGACCCGGCGACCGGCAACCCGGTGACGATCAACTTCGGCACCGCCAACGTGACCGGTGACTGGAACCCGCTGGACCCGCGCGACCGCCCCACCGGCCCGGACGGTTACCCGTTCAATGAAACCGGCAACGGCCAGGGCGTGACCTTCGTCGCCAAGTCGATCACATTGCTCAAGCAGGTCGACCTGCAAACTGATGTCGGCACGCCCGGCCTCACGCCTGGTGATACCTTGCGCTATACCATGGACGTGGCCATCTCCGACTTCTTTGCCTTCGGCGAGAACATCCTCGAGAATGGCCAGTTCACCGTGACCGACCTCCTCAGCGATGGCCAGACCTTCGACCCAAGCAACCCGCCGACGCTGATCATTTCGCAGCATGGCGCCTCGCAGGCCATTGCCCTGGTCTACACCCAGACCGTCAATGCCGACGGCAGCACCACACTGGTGTTCGACATCGCCGAATCCATCCGCCGGGCCATCGCCGGTCCCGGCGTGGCTGCGCTGTTCGGCGACCTTTACGGTGACACCACGCAGGAAGGTGCCACGCGCCTGAGCATTGTCTACGACGCCCAGATCGACACCACCTACACCAGCGACCACCCGCCCCACGATCAGCTCAACGAAGGCGACAGCGTTGGCAACAATGCCACGGTCGATGCCACCGTGCTGCGGGATGCGGTCAACCTCGGCGGCATTCAGACCGACAGCTCCAGCACCACCAGCACCATCCAGACCTCCAACATCGACATCGAACTCACCCAGGTCAATGGCGGCACCCCGCCTGGCAACGGCGAACTGCGCCCAGGCGATGTGGTGACCTTTACCATCAACTACGACCTGCTGGTGGCCGATTACGAGAACTTCAAGCTCACGGCCTACCTGCCACTGCCGTTGCTCAACGCCAGCGGCATCAACTGGAGCTTCGGCACAGGTGTTGGCCAATGGACGTTCGGCAGTGGCAACAACATCCTGGATGTACCTGACAGCGTCACCACCGGCCCCGGCAACTCGATCATCTTCGACTTCGGCAATTTCGTATCCGGCGGCCTCAACGGCGGCACCGTGCAGGTGCGCTTCACCATGGTGGTGGGCGACCAGCCATTCGCCGACCAGCGTGAACTGGACGTGCTGGCGCAATCGAGCCAGACCACCACGGTGGACAAGACCGTGCTCACCTCATCGGATGTGGCGGTGATCGAGTCGGTTGCCGAGCCCGTACTGGACATCAAGCACGGCGTGGTCTCCAGCACCCATGGCACAGTCACCGGTACCACCGGCAGCTGGACCGCACCCGGTACCAGCGGCGTGCCCTTCAGCGGTAGCGTCACCAGCCTGGCGGCCGTGGACGGCAACGTCAGCGATATCGATGGTGCCGATACCCTGCGCTTGGCCACGGCCCTGAAAAACACCGGCGGCGGTGGTGCCTTCGACGTCAGCACCAGCATCACCCTGCCCGCCGGTTTGTCGTTCGTCGGCGGCAGCCTGAGCGCCGCCAACCTGCAGATCTACCGCGGTGACGGCACCTTGCTGGTGCAGGGCACTGACTACAACGTCTCAGGCAACGCCATCACCTTCCTCGACGCCAACGACCAGGCCACCCTGTTGGCCGGTCGCGCCGGCACCGCCAGCGACTTGTCGGGCGCCAACGTGGTGGTCATTACCTATGACGTCACGGTAAACAATGCCATCCTCGCCTCCAGTACGCTGCAGAGCACCGCATCGCTGACCCACTACGCCAGCGTGAACGGCGGCCAGGACTTCACCCCGACCGATATCACGGAGGTGGCCAACCAGCAGGTCGCCGCGCCAACCCTCAGCAAGACCTACAAGGACGGCAGCCTCACCGAGGATGACTCCAGCGCCACCCACACCACCGGCAGCAACCTGGTGGTCGGCGAAAGCATCACCTACGACATTGTCGTCACCCTGCCCGAAGGTTCGACTGGCAGCCTGCGCATCAATGACCTGATCCCACCGGGCCTGCGCCTGGACCCACGCTTCAACGGCAACCTGGGCTATCAGATCATCACCACCACGGCCGGCAGCGGCGCCTTGTCAGCCGACTTCAACGGCGCCCTCAACGTCAACCCGGTGACCCTCGACGGCAGCGACGGCGCCGACCTGATGCTGGTGTTCGACAGCGCCGGGGCCACGGCCGATAACATCATCGGCAACAACAGCTTCGTCATCCGCCTGGTGCTGGTGGCCAGCAATGTCTCCAGCAACCAGCAAGGCACCACGCTGAACAACGGTGCGCAGCTGGTGTACAGCGACCCCGACGGGGATACCCCCAACGGCACCGCGCCGGTGGAGCGCAGTGTCAACAGTGCCCAGCAACCCGGCGTGACCCTCGTCGAGCCGACCCTCAGCGTCACCCAGCAGATCACCTCGACGCCCACATTCGGCGGTTTCGACGAGGGCGACACCGTCACCTTCACCATAACCGTGGCCAACAATTCCGGGACCGATGCGTTCGACATCAGCCTGCTCGACGTGCTGCCGACCGAGATCGACGGCCTGGCGATCAGCGGCACCATCCAGTACAACGGCGGTGCCACCAACAACGGTGGCGTTGATTTCGTTATCCTCGGCGGCCAGCTGACAACCGCCAACGGCGCCAACATCGACATCGCCAACGGCGGCAGTATCGTCATCACCCTGAGCGGCGTGGTCAACGCCACTGCCGCGGGTGAGGCGTTGATCTCCAACAATGTCGAGGTGCGCTGGAGCAGCCTGAACGGCACCAGCTCCACCACCGATACCGTCAATGGCGAACGCAGCGGCGACGACGGCCTGCTCAATGGTGGCCAGCTCAACGATTACCGGGTATTGAGCGCGTTGCTGATCCCGGTCACCAACGGCATCCAGGTGTCTCGGGTGGGCGGGGTCACCGATACGCCGCCGGCCACCAACGCCAGCGGCGCCACCGACACCAGCGGCCTGGTGGAAAACGTGGTGGTCGGCGAGATCGTCCGTTATCGGGTAGCCGTGCTGGTCCCCACGGGCGACAACCCCAATTACCAGGTCCGCATCGAACTGGCCGCGGGCCTTGAGTTCATCACCGCCGACCTCAACAACATCCTGATTGCCATGGTGTCGAGCCAGCTCGGTGGCCTGACCACCGATGCGTCCGACCTGGTCACCAGCGGTAGCTCGCTGTACATGACCGGCAACCAGAACAGCGACGTGGCCTTGCCGATCCATACCGACCTGGGCGGCACCGTGCCCACCGGTATTTTCGATGGCAACAATAACCGGCTGGAGATCACCACCAACCCGGACGGTAGCCAGACCATCACCTTCAACCTCGGCAACGTGACCAATACCGAGGTTGGCGACAGCGACATCGAAGGTGTGATCCTGGAGTTCAACGTGCGGGTCAGCAACGTGGCCGGCAACCAGGCCAACACCCAGCTGGGCATGACCGTGTTCGAGCATGTCGGCGAGAATGGAGGGGTCGACCGCGGCAAGAGCGACACCGTGTTCGAGCGCGTGGTGGAACCCAGCTTCACCGGCATGGACAAGTCGGTCATCGACGTGACCCCGGGCGCCGTGGCCGGTACCACCGACGCCACGGTCTCGGTCCATTTCACCCAGGACGGCGGCGTTTCCGCCTACAACACGCACCTGGCCGACCAGTTCCCCAATGGCAGCAACTACCAGGTGCAGAGCATCCTGCTCAATGGCGCGGCGCTGGACCTTGCCAACCTGCCCAGTGGCGTGACCTTCACCGATGGCTCGGCCATCGCCGTCGACTTCGCACGCCTTGCGCCCAACGACACGATCCAGGTGATCTACACCGTCACCCTGCCCAACCAGACCATCGCCGACAACGCCGCCAGTTCCGCCGTACTGACCTGGACCAGCCTGCCCACCGATTTCGAAACCAGCGGCTGGGGTGGCTCGGTGCCCGATGCCGCCGGCAGCAACGAGGGTGAGCGTACCGGCCAGGACGGCGCCAGTGGCCTGAACAACTACATCCTCAGCGACGGCGCCGGCATGGGCGTGATCCAGGGCACGCTGTGGGACGACACCCGAAGCGCCACCGATAACGTCGCCCCCGACGGCCCTGGCCTGGACGGCATTGACGTGACCCTCAGCTGGGCCGGTGACGATGGCCAGTTCGGCACCGCCGACGACCGCACCTTCACCACGGTCACCGCCAATGGCGGCCTGTACCAGTTCGCCCTGCTGCCCTCGGGCAGCTACCTGATCGCGGTGGCGCAGAACCACCAGGCCAGCGCCAACGACAACCTGCACGTGCGTATCGATACCGACACCGGCACTGCGCCCGTGGGCCTTGGCAGCGTCAACCTCACCCTCGGCGAAGGCGCTACCGGCACTGCCGACGCCGGCTACGTGCATGTCAACGAAGCGCCGATCAACACCGTGTCCGACCAGCACGGCCAGGAAGACACGGTGCTGCACATCGGTGGTTTGGCCACCAGCGACATCGACGTCAACGCTGGCAATACCGACGGCGTCATGACCATCACCCTGACCGTGGTGCACGGCGTCATCTGGCAGACCGCCACCCCGCCCGCAGCCACGGCCACGCCGCCCGCGGATGCTGGCCGCAGCCTGGTGCTCACTGGCACGCTGAACGCACTGAACGTGCTGCTGAGCCAGCTGTATTACAAAGGCGACCAGGACTTCAACACCTTCCGCGACAGCGAAACCCTGACCATGGTCACCAATGACCAGGGTAACTTCGGCGACGCGCCGCTCAATGGCGACGGCATCCCCGGGCAGAACCCGAGCGACGCGCTGACCGACACGGACGTGATGAACATCATCATCGACCCGGTCAACGATGCGCCGATCGCCAACGCCGACCTGGCCAATGCCGTGGAAGCCGGTGGCTTGAACAACAGCGACCCCGGCGTCAACCCGACCGGCAATGTGCTGGCCAACGACACCGATGTGGACATCCAGACCAACAACGATGTGCTCACCGTGACCCGTGTTGCCAACAGCATTACCCCCGCGGGTGTGGTGGTGGCCGCCAACGGGGTTACCACGCTGCAAGGGCTGTACGGCACCTTGTCGATTACCGCGGGCGGCGGTTTCCAGTACATCGTCGACAACGCCAACCCTGCGGTGCAGGCGCTGCGCACGGCCGGCGATTTCATCACCGAAACCTTCGGCTACACCATCGTCGACAGCGGCGGCCTGACCAGCAGCGCAGTGCTGCAGATCAACATCCACGGCGCCAACGACACCCCTGTCGCTCAGGGCGACAGCGCCACCGCGATCGAAGCAGGCGGCACCGACAACGGCACGCTAGGCCAGGACGGCACCGGTAATGTACTGGACAACGACACCGACGTGGATTCGGTGGCCTTCGGCGAAACCAAACAGGTCAGTGCGGTACGCTACGACGGCCCCGGTGGCGGCAGGATCATACCGCTGGTCAGCGGCCAACCGACCAACGTGCTGGCGAACTTCGGGACATTGACGATCAATGCCGACGGCAGCTATCGCTATGTCATCGATAACACCAACGCTGCCGTGCAGGCGCTTTCGCCCGGCCAGACGCTGGTCGAGCAGTTCACTTACCAGATGGCCGATGCCGGTGGACTGAGCGCTGTAAACGTCCTTGTCATCACCCTTCAAGGCGCCAACGATGCGCCGGTGGCCGTGGACGACCAGGGTAGCGCCATCGCCGGCGCCAGCGATGGCAGCCCGGCGTCGGTCAACGCCAGCGGCAACGTGATCACTGGCGACAATGGCGTGGGCACCGACACCGACGTTGACAACCTCGATCAGCCAACCGCGACCCAACTCAA